>JAUWXH010000135.1 GCA_030616465.1 Planctomycetota bacterium
CCGTCCGTTTTTCTCAGGCTCATGCGCCAATACCACGCCCTGCCGGAGTCGCCCGCCTACTACATGAATACCGCTGCGGTCGTGCTGCCGTGGATCGAAACCGTCTGCGGGACGGCGCTGCTTCTGGGGCTTGCAGTTCGCGGCGCCGGCATCGTCTCTGTGATCATGCTGGCGTTCTTCACACCGATGATCCTCATGCGCGGGCTGGAGCTCTATGCCGGCGGCACCGGCGAATTCGCGACGCTTTGTGGGGTCAAATTTGACTGCGGCTGCGGGCTCGGCGAAGTGTTCGTCTGCAACAAACTGGCCGAGAGCTGTGGGCTGCTGCTGGCGGCCCTGGTGGCGGCCGCCTCACGCTCGCGCCGATTCTGCCTCAGCAGACTGTTCGTGCGTCGCTCGGCACCAGCCCGGCCGCGGATCAGCGTGTCGTAGCATGCGAGTACCGCAGACGAGCGTTCACGCGCGGATGCCCCTCGCTAGCGCTCGGGGTTCGGAGCGCAGGTCGCCCGGTCGCGAGATTCCTTCAGTCACAGATCGCGCCCGCGCCGAAGTCCAGCGCGATCCGTATAATCCCCGAAAGCCCGGCTGGAAGCTGACGGCCGATGGCTGACGGTTGACGGCGTCGCACAAACGGAGCAGTCGATGACGGCCCAACGAATCCGCCCGCTGCTGGATCGACTCGACACGCTGCAAACCGGCCTCTATCAGAAGGACTTCCTGCTTACCTGGGAGCGCTCCGCCGACGAGCTGCACGCAGTCCTCCTGATCGCCGAAATCCTGGAGGAGCTCTATCGGGCCAACATCTCCACGCGCGTTTTCAACGGTGGGCTGGCCGTCTCCAACTTCCGCGACAAATCGACGCGTACGCGTTTCAGCTTCGCCAGCGCCGCCAGCCTGCTCGGGCTGACGGCCCAGGACCTGGACGAGAGCAAGTCTCAGATCGCCCACGGCGAGACCGTCCGCGAAACCGCCAACATGATCTCCTTCGTCACCGAGGTGATCGGCATCCGCGACGACCTGTTCCTGGGCGAGGGGCACAAATACATGGCCGAGGTCGCGGCGGCCGTTGAGGAGGGCTTCCGCAAAGGCGTGCTGCCGCAGCGGCCCGCCGTCATCAACCTCCAGTGCGACCAGGACCACCCCACGCAAACGCTGGCCGACCTGCTGCATCTGCAACAGACCTTCGGCTCGCTCGACGCCCTGCGCGGCAAGAAGCTGGCGATGACCTGGGCCTACTCACCGTCCTATGGCAAGCCTCTCTCAGTTCCGCAGGGGATCATTACGCTGATGACCCGCTTCGGCCTGGACGTCGTGCTCGCGCACCCCGAGGGCTACGACCTGATACCCGAGACGCTGGAGATCGCGGCCCGGCACGCGGCCGCGGGCGGCGGCTCGTTCCGCCATGTCCACAGCATGGAAGAGGCGTTCCGCGACGCCGACGTCGTTTACCCCAAGAGCTGGGCGCCCTACCAAGTCATGGAACAGCGCACCGCCCTGTTGCGTGGCGGCGAGAGCGAGAAGCTGGACGAGTTGGAGAAAGAGTGCATCGCCAACAACGACCGCTATCGCGACTGGGAGTGCAGCGAGCGGCTCCTGGCCCTGACGCGCGGCGGCCAGGCACTCTACATGCACTGTCTGCCAGCGGACATTACTGACGTCAACTGCCCGGCCGGCGAGGTCGCTGCAGACATCTTCGAGCGTTACCGGCTGGCGACTTATCGCGAGGCCTCGCACAAGCTTTACGTCATCGCCGCGATGGTCCTGCTGACGCGCTTCGAGCACGCCGGTCGGGTGCTGGGCAAACTGCTGGACACGGCCACACCGCGACGACCTGATTGACCACACCTTGGACAACCGCCGCCGGGGCGCGGTACCCTGTCGCTGACTTTCTGATTCGCGTGACCATCCGAACCATCCCGAGGAGTGAGGTGTCCCGTGGCGAAGCGTCCCACCTACGGCGTCAACGTGAGACTCGATCTGGGCTGCCCGGCAGCCGACGGCGTGCGGCTCTCCACCGACGTCTACCTGCCCGACGGCAAAGGCCCGTGGCCCTGCGTGCTCATCCGCACCCCCTACAACAACAACGATCCGGTCAAGAAGATCCCGCTGGCCCGCGAGTTCGCCAGCAACGGTTACGCGGTGGCGGTCCAGGACGTCCGCGGGCGGTATGACAGCGAAGGCGAGTGGGACCCGTTCTTCCACGAGGCCGACGACGGCCGGGCCGCACAAGCTTGGCTTGCCGAGCAGGGTTTCTGCAACGGCAACATCGCCCTCTACGGCCGCTCGTACGAAGGCTATTGCGTCTGGGTCGCGACGTTCGGCCATCATCCCGTGGTGAAGGCGATCATCCCGATCGTCGCGCTGCCCGACCCGGTTATCAACGTGCCGTGGCAAAACGGCTCGGTCTTCTGGACGATGATCACCTGGGCGCTGTTCGTCCATGGCCGCACCAACCAGGACGCCGACCAATACAACTGGGAGTCACTGTACAACTTCCGCCCGCTCAACAAGCTCGACGAGGCGCTCGGCATCAAGAGCAGGATGTGGCAGGACTGGCTCGCCCACCCGACCAAGGACGACTATTGGCAACCGGCGTGCTACATGCACCGCATGTCCGACCTCGACCTGCCCGCTTTGCACATCACCGGCTGGTACGACGACGACGGCGCCAGCACCTACAACAACTACCCCAACGCCCGCCGGCTTGCGAAAAGCAAGGACGAGCAGTACGTCCTCATCGGCCCCTGGCCGCACGCGACGAACACCAAGACGGTCGTGCCCGGCGTCGATTTCGGCCCGGAAGAGGTAATCGACATCAACGGCTTCATCCTCGACTGGCTCGATAAGCAGATCGGCGGCCGCCCGGGGAGCTGGGCCGACCGTCAGCGCGCCCGCATCTTCCTGATGGGCGAAAACAAATGGCACGACATGCCCGATTGGCCCCCGCCGGAAGCGAAGGAACAGTCCTTCCATCTGCATTCCGGCGGCAAGGCGAATTCGTCACTCGGCGACGGTCAGCTCGTGTGGGACCGGTCGGGTGGCATGCCCTCACCTGACGAAGGCAGGGGTGGGCATGAGTCAGCCTATGACGAGTATACCTACGACCCCGAAAACCCAACGCCGTACCTGTACGACGCCGGCACCCTGCAGATCGGCGGCCCGTTCGACGCCCGGCCAGTGCAACGGCGCGACGATGTGCTGTGCTACACCACCGAACCGCTGACAGAGGACCTCGTCATCTGCGGCCGCGTGTTCGCGGAGTTGTGGGTCTCGTCGTTGGCCGAGGACACCGAGTTCTGCGCCCTGATCTGCGACGTGCATCCCAACGGCGAGGCCCGCCAGATGTACGACGGCAACGTGCGGCTGGCGCTGCGCGACTCGCTCGAAAAGCCCGATCCGGTCCCGCCGGGCGAAATCGTAAAGATCCGCATCGACCTGTGGGCCACCGGGATTCGCCTCTTCAAAGGCCACCGCCTGCGCCTCCAGATCTCCTCCGCCGCGGTTCCCAAATTCGCCGCCCACACGAACACCCTCGCCCCCCCCGGCAGCGCGACGAAGGTCGTCATCGCGCACAACCGCGTCTACCACGACAAGGACCACCCCTCGCGGCTGTTGCTGCCGGTGGGCGACGCCCTATGATCGCCGTGAGATGCCCAGTGATTCGAGTATACTGACACGATAGGCGCAGCGGAGGCGAACTATGGCCTGGGAAGATCGCATTGTCGTGGACCCAGCCGTGCTCGTTGGCAAGCCGGTCGTCAAGGGTACGCGCCTGGCCGTGGAATTCATACTGGGACTCCTCGCCCATGGCTGGAGCGAAGCCGACATCCTGCGGAACTACCCCGGGCTGACGCGGGAGGACATTCTAGCGTGCCTGGCCTATGCACAGGATCGGCTCCAAAGGGAACGCGTGTTCCCGCTGGGAGCGTGAGGGAGCACTAGTGCGGATCCTCGCCAACGAGAACGTCGCGAGCGAAGCGATTGAGCAACTGCGAGAGTCCGGTCACGATGTCGCCTGGGTGCGGACAGACTCGCCCGGCGCAGTGGACGCAGAGGTTCTCAGGCGAGCCGTTGCCGAGGAACGCCTGCTGATCACGTTCGATAAGGACTTCGGCCAGCTCGTCTTTTCACGAGGACGCGCGGCGGCGCACGGCGTCGTGCTGTTCCGAATCACTACGCCCTCGCCGAATGTCGTTGCGCAGAAGGTGAGCCACGCGCTTGCGAGTCGTTCCGACTGGGCCGGCCATTTCAGCGTTGTCGATGATCGTCGTGTGCGCATGACGCCGTTGCCGCCAGCGAAAGACGATTAGCAAAAGCGGGGCGTCGCGGACGCGCCCGGCAACGTAAACGATGAAACTCACCGACGACGAAAAACGCATGCTCAACGGCCAGCGCGGCGAGCCGGTCGCGCGGGCCATGGATTACCTCGTCCAGTTCGGCGACGCGTTTGGGGCCGAGCGGTTTGTGGACATCGTCTACGCCCACTATCCGGCGGAGATGTCGATCTACCGCGGCACCGTTGAGGACGCGGTCGAGTACGCCGACACCGGTGCCCGCGTCTGCATCCCGACCACGGCTTCTACGCTCGCTTGCGACCTCGACCAGTGGGACCAGTACGGCTGCCCGCGGCCGTTGTATGAGCTTCAGGCCCAGGTCGTCCCCGCGCACCGCAAGATGGGCATCCTCGGCACGTATACCTGCACGCCGCAGTGGCTCGGCTTCGTGCCGCCGAAGGGCTCGTACATCATTACGGTCGAGTCGTCGGCGATCGTCTACTACAACTCGGTGCTCGGGGCGCGCACGAACCGCGGCGGGCTGTTCACGCGCTACTCGGCGGTGACCGGCAAATACCCGCTGTTCGGCTACCTGCTCGACGAGAACCGGCGTGGGACACACCTGTTCAAGCTGAACCTGGGGTCGAACGATCTGCGGCACGACTCGGACTACTCGGCGCTCGGCTTCCACGCCGGCGGTATCGTCGGCAGCGAAGTGCCGGTGTTCGACGCGTTGCCGCCGGGCACCACACAGCACAACCTGCTCGCCCTCGGAGCGGCATTGGCCACCAGCGGCTCGGTCACGCTCTTCCACGCGCCCGGCCACACCGCCGAGGCCGACTCGGTCGAAGCCGCTTTCGCCGGCAACAAGCCCAAGGAAACACACACCGTCGGCCCCGCCGAGCTCAAAGCGGTTTATGACAAGCTGACCACCATCGCTCCCGACAGCAACATCGATTTCGTCACGCTCGGCTGCCCGCATTACACGCTCGAGCAGCTCCGCTACGTGGCCGATTGGCTGCGGGCAAACAACGCCAGAGTGCACGAGAACGTGCGTTTCTGGGTCTGCACGAACCGCATGACCAAACAGGCCGCCACGTGGGAGGGGATCACGCAAACCATCGAATCCGCCCGCGGCCGCGTCATCTGCGACACCTGCCCGGTCGAGTGCCACATGCGTATCTCGACCTGCAAGGAGTTCGGCCTGCCGACGCCGCAGGTGAACGCGATGGTGACCGACTCCTGCAAAATCGCCCGCTACGTCGGCGACCTGATTGGCTGCGGAACGGCCCTGCGCAATCGCGAGCAGTGTCTGAACGCTGCCGTGCGCGGTAGACTTGACTAGCCTGCGTGCCCATCCAGACGCGGGGATGGAACCCCACGGGAGACTCTGAAGGATATGGATGTCGCGTTCTCGGTCAACGGCGTTCCGATTCGGCTCACGGCTGAGCGGTGGGCACATATCGTCGAGGCCCGAGACGAGTTGGCGGGGCGCATGGATGAAGTCCTGGCGGCGATCGAGTCGCCGGATTGGGTCACACGCGGGTATCATGGAGCGCTGGTGGCCTGGAAGGGCCGCGGCCGAAAGCGTTACTTGGCTGTGATCTATCGAGAGGTCCGCAAAGTAGATGGATTCGTGGTCACGGCCTTCATAACGTCCAAGCCGAGAAAGAAGAACAGGATATGGCCATCGCGGGATTGACACGGAAAGACATCGCCCGACTGCTACGAGCGGTTCCGAAGCTCGTGGACCTGCCCGCGCCGCGGATGTGGATCGACTACGATGCCGAGGCCGACGTGTTGTACATCAGCTTTCGGCGCCCCCAGCGGGCCGGCGACAGCGAGATGCGCGACGACGGCATCATCATCCACCGTCGCGGCAAGCAAGTCGTCGGCGTCACGATCCTAGGGGCGTCCGAACGCTGAAGCAGCGG
>JAUWXH010000288.1 GCA_030616465.1 Planctomycetota bacterium
GCATCGGTCATGGCCCAATGATCCCTCACGCTCCGACGAATAGCGGTGCGTGCATCCTTCAGGAGCCGCAGGCTTCAGCCTGCGCGGCGCCGCGTGGGCTGAAGCCCACGGCTCCTCGAACCGCATCGTCATTCCCTGCCAGTCTTTGCGCCGACGACCTGTTCGTACAGCGCCTTGAGTTCCCGTGCGTGACGGGCCATCGAAACACGCTCGCGCATCAGCGGCGCGTCCGCGCGACACGCGCAAGCCAGTTCGAGATCGAAGCAACGCGCGATCGCCGCCGCCAGTGCGGGCGCGTCGGCCGGCGTGTCGATCACTTCCCCGTGGCGACCCGCCTGCATCACCTCCGCCGCTCCGTTCCAGCGCGTAGTCACCACCGGTAACCCGCACGCCAATGCCTCGAGCACAACGCGACTGCACGGATCGTACCAGGTCGGATGGGCCAGCACGCCCGCGGCGGCATAGAGCGCTTCGACCGGATACTTCGTGCCCACGAACTTGATGCGCTGCCCCACCCTGAGCCGCCGCGCCTGACGCTCATGCCGCCGTGGATCGTCGCGACCGGCAACGACCAGTAGCCAGTCAACCTGCCGACCGGCCGGGGTCGCGCCGGCCCGGATCAGCTCGCCTAGCCCCTTCAGCTTGAAGTTATGGGCTACGAACAGAACCAGCGGGCGACCCTGCGCGACCCCCAGTTCTCTCCGCACCGCCGCCCGCTGTGCGACGGCTTCGTCTGACGGCAGTGGCCTGATGTCCACGCCGTTAAAGACAACGTGAATTCGCTCCCGCGTGAATTGCGGGAATGCCGATTCCACCTGCCGCCTGACGTAATCCGAGACGGCGGCGACCAAGGGCGGGTTTTGGCCGGTGAGCAGCTCACGTTCGAGCAGCAGCAGGAGCCGTTGACGCCGGTTGAACCCTCGGGCGATACGCTTGATAAGCCGTCCAACCGGAGTACGCGCCCGCGCTACGCTACGCGCGACCGTCTCGACATACGTACCGCCGCGCGGTTGATACACCGTTGCCGACAGGCACGGCGTGACGGCGTGCACGATGTCAAAGCCTTCTAGCCGACACAATTGGTCAGCCTCGCTGACGAAGCGGACAGTTCGGGCGACGCGTGAACCGCCTCCACAAGGGATCTGGCGCATGGACAGACGAGCCGCGGGCTTCAGCCCGCGCGGCGCAGCGCCGGCCGCACTGCACACCACACTCACGTCCAACCCCAGCGCCGCCAGATGTCGGGCCATCTGGAGCGTGGACGTTTCCGCCCCACCCCGTTGCGGATCGACATGCTCCTGGACAATCGCGACTCGCATCATTCAGAGCCGTAGCCGTAGGGTGGGTCTGGACCCACCATCTGATTCTTCCGTTCGATACGCCGGAGGATACGGTCGCGTTTTCGCACGATCCGGCGAGCGTACCAGCGTACGCGTGGTGCCCCCGGCTGTAACCCCAAATAGGCCAACAGGAATCGCAGCCGGTCGGTCCGCGCCGCACCGATCTGCCGGGCCGAGGCGTCCAACTGCGACAGGTCCTTGATGATCCAGCGCATCCGTCGCCAACGCGGCCGGAACGTGCGGGCCAGATCGATCAGGCAGAACTCCGGCGGGCGCCGGGCCTCCAGGTCCAGATCGACGAACACGTGACAGAGATACAGGTCGCGATGGCAGTAACCGGTACCGTGGAAGGCCGCGATGAACCGCCCGAGCCGCACGGCGAGGTCGTGGCGGGCCGGCTCGCGTGTGACCGGTGCGTCCTGCTCGCATGCCCATTGCCAGACACGATCGAAGGCGTCACCGGCCACACGCGCCAGCAGAACCGCGCTACGCCGCTCGAACGCACCACGCATCTCCTCCACGAAGCCCACCGGCTGTGGAACCGGGATATGCGCCGCGGTCAGCCGCTCGGACTGGCGGTATTCCCACCACGCACGGCTGCGCGTCGCGGCCTGACGGCAGATCCGATCGAGCTGCACGCCAAAGGGCGTTTGCGCATACCGCTTCACGAACACGACGGCGGGAACGCCCCCGTCATCCAGATCCCAACGCCAACGCTCACGCCCGCCCAGTCCCGGCTTGGTCAACGCTTCCCAGCGTCCCGGTAGCTGCCGGCCGTCGGGTTTCTCCGCCAGCAGCACGCCGAGGGAAGTGAGTCCGGCGGCCGCCAGCCGCGCACGCCACTGCGGGGCCACCCCCTCGCGACGGGTCAAGGTTCGCCTCCCGGCGTAGGGGCCGCCGCGGGGCCGCCCTGGACGTCCAAGCTGAGTTGTCGGTTCCAGTCGTCGAAGAGGTTGCTCATCTTGATTCGTTGCGACTCGTGCCGCCTCCAGCGTCGGGCGTTGCGGGCCACTGCGCGGATCTGGTCTTTGATCTCGGGGGTCAGCCGGGCGACGCGGAAGTAGTGTCTGACGAAGCGCAGGCGCTCCGCGCGGGTGGTGAACGGCGTGGCCGAGGCGGTGACGTGGGCCAGCTCGCTCAGCCACCAGCTCCCGTTGCGGGCGAGCCGTTGCCAGCGTTTCGGCGGCTGGGCGTCGATGAAGAAGAACTCCGGCTCCCCGTACGGCCCGATGCGAACCAGCACGTTTCTCCAGAACAATTGCCCGTGGGCGAAGCCGGCGGCGTGCATTTCCGAAAGCTGATCGGCCAACTGCCGTGCCATCGCCCGCCGCTGCGCGCCGCTGACCGTCCGCCGTCCGGTCGCGACGTCGTTGGCGAAGCTGGTCAGGTTGGCCGCCTGGGGAACCTCCTCGGTGATCAGAAAACAGGCCGTCACGAAATGCCCCAGCCGCCGGCAGCCGTACGCGACCGGTCGAACCGCCGGGATGCCCAGGGCGCGCATCTGACACAACGCGCGGAACTCGCTCTCGCCCCGGTGCAGGCCGAAGAACGTCCCGCGAAACGTCCCGCGAACACGCTTCCGCCAGCGCGAATAGTAGTAACGCTTCAGGTAAAACCCGGGCTCACGGGCGGGACCTGCCACGTACAGCGTGTCGGTCGTCCGGCTCCAGGCGGCAACCCGCCCCTGCACGCGCGTCAGGACCGCCTCCACGTGGTCGAGCCCGCAGGCGCGCAGCGTCTCGCGATAGGCCGGGTCGATGCGGATGTGATCGGTGTACATCATGCCTCGGGCTTCCTTGCCGGACAGTCGTACCGCGGTGCCGGCGCTTGGTCGGGCGATGCCGCGCGGGCTGAAGCCGGTGGCTCGCTCCCTCCTCGGCGCTGTTCCAGCAACTCGCGCACCGCGCGCATAACCATCTCGACGCTGATGCCGGTCATGCAGCGCAGGTCGATCGGACATTCGGGCAACTGGCACGGCCCGCACTCGACCGGCACCTGGAGCTTGATTTCGCCGGCATAGTCGGTGTCCGTCCACTCCTGGTGCGTCGGGCCGAAGATGGTGACCGTCGGGACGTTGAACGCAGCCCCGTAGTGCCGCGGACCGCTATCGTTGCACATCAGCAGCGACGCGTCCCGCACCAGCGGCTTGAGCGAGCCGAGCGTCGTGCCCGGTTCGTCGCAGCAGATCACCTCCGTCTGGACCTGATCCGCGATCTTACGCATCAGCGGCGTCTCGCTCGGTGCCCCCACGATGACCGGCCGCAGGTCGCACTCTGCCCGAAGCCGATCGCAAACCTCGGCGAAGCGCTCCGGCAGCCAACATTTCGCCGCCCCGAACGCCGCCCCGGGGTTGATGATCGCGTAACGCTGCCCGTTTCCGATTCTGTAGTGGCGGGCGAGCTCGGCCCCGCGGCGCTCCTGCTGCGGCGTGATGCCGAGTCGCAGCTTGCGGTCGGGGACTTCGCAGCCGGCGTGTTCGGCGAGCTTGACGTAGTACGGCAGCACCGGCGACGGGACGAATTCGCCGTTGCGTTTGAGCGGCTTGAGCCGGTCGGTGAGCAGCCAACTGCGGCCATCGCGCGCGTAGCCCACGCGCCGGGGAATACGGGCCAGCCGCGTGACCAGGGCGGAGCGGAACGAGTTGGTCAGCAGCAGGGCGATGTCGAAGTGTTCGGCCCGCAGCCGCCGGGCCAGCCGAAACGTCCGCACCTCGTCCAGCAGATCCTGCCGTTGGGGCCAGTGGACGGCGTGGTCATGCCAGCCGCCGCCTTCGACGACTTCGCCCAGGTGATTCCGCAGCAGGTACGTGATCCGCGCGTCCCGGAAATGCGCGCGCAG
>JAUWXH010000356.1 GCA_030616465.1 Planctomycetota bacterium
CTGCGCGCCGATGCTTGGGGCTCTGTTGGCCCTTGCGGCGGACGGCTAGGGTCGCCGTAGAATGCCGGTGGCGGGCAGGGCGGGCATATTGCCCGTCGCCTCGTCTGAGAGAGCGAAGACAAGTGTTGCCGCATGTGAATCAATGGTCTATGGCGGGCCGGTGGGTGCCACGGGGGGCTTGTCCACCCGTGCACGCGAAACCCCGGCAGCAAGCCGCCAGCGGCACCCAACTGCCGCACGAACATGCCCACGCGGACGTGGGCATGCCACCCAGCGTCCCTCCGTCCCTCCGTCCCTTCGTCCCTACGTCCCTCTCTTCCGCATTCACCGTCGTCGAGCTCGCCGTCGTGATCGGCATCATCGTGCTGCTCATCGCGCTGGCAGTCCCGGCCTTCAACAGCATGAGTGCCCAGTCGCGCCATGCCTCCGCCGTCCAGAGCATCAACGGGATCCTGACCCGCACGCACATCTCGGCAGTCGGCGAGCGCTCGATGATGGCGGTTCGCTTCGGCCCCGCGGCCTGGGACCTGGACCAGACCGCCGAGGGTGCGGCGGACAAGAATCGCCAAACCGCCGTGATTTACCGCTACATGACCTCGGTCGAAGAGCCGTTCAACCCGGGTAACGTGTACTACGACGAGCGTTTCGTCCGCCGCGAGGAGAGTCAGCCGGTGCGCTTGCCGAGCGACGTCTGGGTCGCACCCGGCGAGGGGCTGGTGACTCAGAACATGCATGGTTACACCAACTTCGGGGCTGACTTCGTGCTCAGGGGCAATGTCGGGGAGTTTTACCTGGAAGCACTCGACCAAAGCGGCACAGTCAACGCTGAGTTCTACAACGCCGACGACTTCCTGGTCGTCTTCGACCCGCACACGGGGCTGATGGGCGGCGGCCGACCGACCGCGTACGGCCTGCGGGCTTACGACCCGAGGCCGGGGTACCAAACAGAGAGTGCGGGTCAGTGGCAGGGGGCGAACGCCAACCCGGCCTGGGACCCGGAGTTCAATCGCTTCGCCTTCACCGGCCTGGTGGTTTATCCGCGCGAACAGTTCGCGGCGCTGCCGACGGACGCCGACGGGACTGATCGGCAGGAGCTGCTCCGGCGCATCGGGCGGGCCTATTACGTGAACCGTCACAGCGGCGTGCTGGTGACCGGCGAGCAGGAAGGGCCGTGATGCCGCGGAAGCCACGAAGCCACGAAGCCACGAAGCCACGCAGGGTGGCATGGCCGCATCCGTCTTGTCATTCTGAGGGAGCGCCGCGACCGAAGAATCTGGCTGGCAGGCTGGCATGGCCGCATCTTCGCGGGCACGTCGGACGTCGCTTGCACGCCCAGGCATTCGACGAACATGCCCACGCGGACGTGGGCACGGCACCCGTCCGGCCCGCCTTCAGCCTGGCCGAGCTGATGATCGCCATAGTCATCCTGGGCTTGGGTCTGCTGTTCATCGCGGCGGCGTTGCCGGTCGGGCTGAGCTACACGCGTGACACGCTCGATCTGGCCGCCGGCGAAGCCGCCAGCGAGTACGCCCTCGACACCGTCGAGCAATGCCTGCGCACTTCTCACAATCTGGTCAAGCCCATTATTTTCCCCCCTCAGCCCCGCCTGGACAACCTGTTCCGACCGCGTCAGAACATTGGTCCCAACTACCCCCTGGCACCGCGTGATCCGGAGCCGTGGATCAAGGTTCGGCCGCTGGTGATGACCAACGTTGTCTACGGCCCTACCGGTGGTCCCCCGAGCAAGGGCGATGAAATCACCTACGATACGGAGAACGCGACGATTGCGCCTTGGTTCCCATTCGCGGGTGTCAACATTCTACTTGGCCTGGAGAAGACCCAATACGACGCCGTTGCCGGGAGGCTGAGGCTCGGGACGTATCCCATGTTCTTCCCAGCCTTCCCTGGTTTTCCGGGCCTCCCATCGGTGGCACGGGTTTACCCGCCAATCACACCGGATTGGCCGTTCACCACAACGAACTTCTTTGTCGACCTGGCTGACGGGGTGCTAACACCTCGGCCGGTGCTTACCCCGACACTGGGTGGGTCGGAGACGCTGAAGGCCCTGGAACGGCGCGTGGTGTGGACGGCGTTCTATCGACGCCTGTTGTATCCCCAGCCTGGTCCCGACGGTTCCTTCGGCACGCTGGACGACATAGCGGGGGATCCACTGCTCTACGAAGTAATCGTGCTTGTCGTCCGCCGGCCCAGTGTGGATCACCGTTTTCCGATTCAGGACAACAGTGCTGGCAACCCCGCTCAACCGTTGGCTGCTACCGTGGCCGGATCAGAGGTTCTAGCACCCGAACCGTGGCTGGTGACGTTTGATCCCAACTGGTCTCTCCCTCCTCAGCCGCCCCTCGTCGTAGGGACCGATTATGCAAATACGCCTGACCGACCACTCTTGCCTGCCTTCTCCGAACGCCCGACGCTGACGTTCAGGTGCACGCGTGAGGTTGGCATCCTGTTGCCAGTCGGCAGCATTTTCATCCCGGCCGTCAACGACGACTGGCCACGTAGAACCGCAGCGCTGAGGCGCGCTGGCTTCGTCCCGCACGCGCCGGACGCGCTGCCGATCTACGAGGTCGTCGAGCGCCCCGATGAGTTCACGGTTATCGTCAAGAACAATGGGTTTTACCCTTGGATTGACATTGCTACTGGGCAAACGCCGGCGAACTGGCCGGTGTGGGTGATTCCGCCGGCGTTTCGAGAGCGCGATTCCACCGGCCAGCCGGTGTATGAGCGGCGCTCGCCGATTCTGGCGATCGCCCGGCGTTACATCCGTTTGCGCGAGATTGATTGATGGTGCACAGCCCTGGCACGAGAAGCGACGTCGCAACCCGGCGACGGGCCAGGATGCCCCTCGCTCGCGCTCGGGGTTCGGACCAGCCGCACCGGCGGCGCGGCTTCACGCTGGTGGAGATGCTGGTGGCGTTGGCGGTGACCGTGGTGGCGCTGGCGGTCGTGACGGTGGTGTTCAACGTGACGACCAAGACGGCCACCCAGGCCGCCGCCGTCTCCGGGGTCGAGAGCCTGATCCGCAACGCCATGCTCCAACTCGAGGAGGACCTCAAGCACGGCGATCCAACGGACAGCATTCTGGTCGTTGTGGGCCGCACGCAGGCGGCCGCCCTGACGCAGGACGACCTCACCGCGGGGCGCTACTACCGCGTGCTGACCGGCGATCCGAACAACGTGCCGGGAGGCTTCCAGGCGGAGTTCACGCCCGGGCCCATTGACCCGTTGGTGACGCAGCACAGCGACCCCCGGGCGGACATTCTGATGTTCTTTAGCAGTCGCCCCTCCGCCTCGCAGGCCCCAGCGACGGCGAGCCTCAATCCCAATGACCCCGACCCTCACGTGCGGTTCCAGGCGGCCTTGCAGGATGGGGCCAAGTTCTCGCCGATCCAGGTG
>JAUWXH010000433.1 GCA_030616465.1 Planctomycetota bacterium
GACGGTTGCGGGGTTGGCTCTCATACTCGACACCGGCACACGGACGGCGGTACGCCTGACGGGGCTGGCCACGATCGGGTTGTGTTTGTTGCTGGTGCCGCTGGCGCCCGGCACGCTGCAGCGCGCTACCCAGGCACCGGAGCGTGCGGACGGAGCGATGCCGGACAGCCCCGCCGCCCGAGCAGGACGCACCTTGCTTACGCCGCGTATCTTTCGGACGGCACGCGTGTGTCCCAGTTGGGGGCCCGAGCAGGGTCACCGCCGCAGCGCCTGGCAAATCGACCTGGGCGGCCGCCGGTGGGACACCGTGCTCATCAAACGAACCCCACACGAAGCCTGGCAGAAGCAACGCGGGCCCGACGTCCGCCGGCTCATTCGACGTTGTACTGGCGCGCTGGCCCGCGGCGGACGACTGGTGATCGAACTGCCGGCCGACGCGCTCGTCGAAGCGGCACGCGCCCGCGTCGCTCCCGCGCACCGTCTGCGAGTCGCCCGGGGCGACGACGCCTACGAGGCGTTAGTCTTCGGCCGCGACGTTTCCGCGTGGATCGCCCAGCGACCTCGGCCGGAGGGTTTCGACGTATCGCTGCATCCGGCAGCTAGACCATCCGGCTCACACGCCGCCGAGACGCTCACCCGATCCGGCCCATAGCTGCCGCATTGGCCGACGCGACCCGAGCCGCTACTCTGACGCACCGGCTGGCAGTGGTTGTCGCCGAGTCCGCCCCTCGGCGTGCGATGAGAGGAACTCGATGTCTCTGCTGGTAACCGGCTCAATCGGGATCGACACAGTCGAGACGCCGCACACGCGCGTCGATCAGGTCCTCGGCGGCTCAAGCGTCTACTTCGCGCTGGCAGCGGCGCTGTTCAGCGAAGTGCGGATGGTCGGCGTTGTCGGTGAGGACTTCGACATGACGCTGTTCGATCCGCTGCGCGCGAAGGGCATCGACATTAGCGGCGTCGAGGTTCGCCGCGGCAGCAAGACCTTCCGCTGGCACGCCAAGTACCACGCCGACTTGAACCAGCGCGACACGGTCAGCGTCGAGCTGAACGTCCTGGCCGAGCGCGGCGCGACAATCCCGCCGGAGTTCGCCGACAGCCGGTTCGTGTTCCTGGCGAACACGCATCCGGCGTTGCAGCGTGAGTGCGCGATGCGGTTTCCGAAGGCGGAGCTGATCGTTTGCGACACGATGAACCTCTGGATCGAGAACGAGCCGGACGAGCTGCGCCGCACGCTGGCCACCGTCCACGGCTTGGTGCTCAACGACGGCGAGGCCCGCCTCTTCACCGGCGAGGCCAACCTGGTATCGGCCGGCCGCCAAATCCTGAAAATGGGCCCCCGCTTCGTGGTCATCAAGAAAGGCGCGCACGGCAGCCTGCTGGTCTCCCGCGATGACCTGTTCCTCCTGCCGGCTTACCCGACCACCAAGGTCGTCGATCCGACCGGCTGCGGCGACAGCTTTGCCGGGGCCATGATGGGCTACGTGGCGGCCCAAGGGCGCCACGACGGTCAGGTGCTGCGTGCGGCGATGGCGCGGGGCTCGGTGGTGGCGTCGTATGTGGTCGAGTCGTTCTCCATCGAGGCGCTGGCACAGGCGACAATCGAGCACGTCGATCGTCGTCTGGCGGAGCTATTAGAAATGACGCGCTTCGAGTAGAGGAGTGCTTCAAAGGCGATTTATGCGGTGCTTTGTGGCTATCGAGCTCGATCCGGCGTTGCGGAGCCCGCTGGTGCGGCTGCTGCGGGAGCAACTGCCGCGTACGCGGGACGTCCGCTGGTGCAGTGAGCATCAGCTCCACGTCACGCTGAAGTTCCTGGGCGAGGTGGCGGACGAGCGAATCCCGGAAGTCTGTGAGGTCGTTGCGGCCGCCGCCGCCCAACTCCAGCCGTTCGCCATCCGGCTGAGCGGCCTGGGGTGCTTCCCTTCGCCGAACAGAGCGCGGGTGTTGTGGTGCGGCATGGAAGACACGACCGCCGGGTGCCAGCGCTGGTTGGGGCTGGCCGATCCGCCGCTGGCGGAACTGGGGTTCGAGCGCGAGTCGCGCGCCTATCATCCGCACATCACGCTGGGCCGAAGCAAGGCCCACGGCGGCAGCGCGGTCATCCGCCACGTGTTGGAAACAGTTCCCGCCCCGCCGCCGAACGAGATGACGGTGGATCACCTCGTGCTGTTCGAGAGTCGTCTGGGGCCGGGCGGGGCGCGCTACTATCCGGTCAGCACGGCCCCCCTGGGCGGCTGAACGCTTGGACATCCACCGACGCGGCCGATAGCATGCCAGTGAGTCTCAGACATTTGCGTGCGTTAGAGCGCCACGAGGCTTCGTTGTGTGTGACACAGTTACGGCGTCAAGCGGTTAAATGGTCAAATGGGGAATGGGAAACCGTCACCAAACGCGACAACTCCCCCATTTAACCATTTGACGATTTAACCATTTGACCGTTGGCATCGCCATGGCAAAGCAAGCAAGTGAGATCGTCGCCGTCTACCCCGGCTCGTTTGACCCGGTGACGCACGGCCACCTCGACGTGATCCGCCGCGCCGCCGGCTTGTTCAACAAGTTGGTGGTCGGCGTCGGTAAGAATCCCGGCAAAGAGGAGTTATTCACGCCGCGGGAACGGCTCGAGCTGCTCCGCCCGCACCTGCAAGGGTTGCCGAACGTCAGCGTCAAGAGCTACGGCGGGTTGACCATCGACTTCGTGCGGAGGTGCAGCGGGCGCGTGCTGGTGAAGGGCATCCGCGACCTGACCGACCTGAGCCGCGAGTTGCAGCAGGCCAACGTCAACCTCACGGTCGGCGGCATCGAGACAGTCTTCTTGCTCACCAGCGACCAGCACGTGGT
>JAUWXH010000047.1 GCA_030616465.1 Planctomycetota bacterium
AGTGATGCCGCCACAGCGCCCGGCCGACAGCGCTCGACACTGCGTCCCCTGGGGCTCGCGTCAGGGCGTCTGCCACGGCCTCGCGTTCATCCTCATCGGCCGTCTCCAGAAACGCGACGAATGGCTCGACGGCGTCCTCGCGCCCGAGCTCTGCCGCGGCCGCTATCGCGGCCAACCGTACCTGCTTGTCTTCGTCCTTCAGCCCCGCGAGCGCCGCTGAACTCGCAGCCCTATCTCCGCGTCGGCGAAGGATGTCCAGAATGTCGGCGCGCACGCTGGCCGGGGCTTTGTAAAACTGGAGGACGTACGCGTCTGTGACCCCTTCGCCGGTGAGTCTGACCGCGAGTTCTCTTGCTGCTGCCCGCAGCTCCGGATTCATACTCGCCATGCTTTCGACCACGCGCCCGACGGCGTCGGCACCTCGAACCCTTGCCAACGCGTATAATGCCGCACACTTCTGGTGGACCTCCAAAAGCGAGGAGGGTCCGAGCCCCAGCGCGAACTCGTGCGCGGCGGAGTCCGCGCATTCGTCGCCGTTCTCGGCCGAGCGTTCCAGGCCCTCCAGAAGCCACGCGAAGACCACGCACTGTCGGTACCAGGGGTCGTCCGGGAGGGGTCCGGGGGCCAGTGCCTGAAAGCCCTCGACGCCGATGCTGGCCAGCGCCGAGAACGCGGGCAGTCGGCTGGCTTTGTCATCGGTGAACGCCCGTTCCAGCAGGTGCGCCGCGCGCCCGTCGCGCAAGGATCCGATCGCGTCAATAATCGTGACGCGCTGGCGCCCGACGCTCTGGGGGAGCGCATCGCGAAAGACGCGGGCAGCTTCGTCGCCGCCGATGGCGAGCAGGGCTTGGGTGGCGGGATGGCAGAGTTCCTTATCCTTCAGCAGTCTCGCGAGCGCGGGAACCGCGCGGTCGGTGCCGACCAGTTGGAGTTGGCGGAGCAGAAAAGCCTTGACCTCCCGAGGCTTGTCGCCTTCGAGTGCGTCGCATAACGCATCCACGTACTTGTCGCACTGGGCGGGAGTTCCGCGACGGCCCAAATACCACGTCAGCGCGTGCAGCGCCATGCGCGCCTTGGTGTCGTCACCGGCGCCCGGCTCGACCAGCATATCACAGAGCTTGGCCAGATCAGCGCGTTCGAGCTCGGCCAACTCCTTGCCGAGCGTCTCGGGCTTCTCGGCGTTGTTGAACGACACGCGCTCAAGCAACGCATTAAGCTTTGACGGCGCGTCCTGGGCCTGGACGGAGCGCGCTATGAACAGGACCGCGACCCCGCAGAAGATGACCAGGGCGAACCGCCTTGTTCCCGGAGAATGCGTACGCTGCGCCAGGGCGTCCCGGAGGGACGCTATGAGAATAGCCCAGCGTGAAACGCTGGGATGCCGGCGACGCGCCGACGGGGCTAGTCCCGAAGGGACGGCTGAAGTTTCATTCGTACCGCTGGGACTGACTCTTTCGGTCGGCCGATCAGATCCCAGCGTTGCACGCTGGGCTACATTCAGGTCGTCCCTTCGGGACTTCGTGGAAGAGCACGGCTGACACAGCCGTGCCACCCGGTGACTCGATTCGCCTCCCGCACCGCTGAAGCGATGGGCCACCCGTCGGCCGGGACGGAGCCCGGCCGCTACATCTGAACCCTGAACCCTGAACCATTCGGACGAGGCGTTCGTTGGTGATTGCTTCATGGCAACGTTCGCTTTCGTGCTCATCATTCACGCCCTCCCTACAGATGCCACGGCGATCGCATGGGGACATCGACGAGCCGGTTGGCCTGTTCGTCGCCGATGAACTGTTCCTTATCCGGGTCCCATCGCAATGGCCGGCCGAGCCGGATGGCGAGCGCGGCCAGGTTCACCAGCGTGCACGAATGGTGCGCCGGCACCTCGTTCCCGCCCGCCTTCTGCCGCGTACGGACGGCTGTCTCGAAATCGACCAGCGGCTCGGGATCGGGCAGCCCGGCGATCTCGTCAAACAACCCCTCCGGTTCGGTTCGGTAGTTATCGTAGACTTTGCCCTTGGGCCCCTCCAGCATCGGCAACCCGGCCGGGTGCGGCTGGCCCCACTCACCGCTGTCAAGAATGATCGTGTCCCCGTCGGCGTACTTCATCGTGACCGACTCCCAGAGCCCGACCGCGTCGGGGTGTGGCGGCCAGGGGGCGACGGCCGAGATCTCCACCGGGCCGGTCTCGTCCTTGCCGAGGAAGTACTGCACCGGGTCGAGGTAGTGCTGCCCCATATCGGTCAGCCCGCCCCCGTCGTAGTCCCAATACCCCCGGAAGCTCGCGTGCACGCGGTGCGGGTGATACGGCTTGACCGGGGCCGGCCCGAGCCACATGTCGTAGTCCAGCACGTCGGGCACCGGCTGCGGCGTCAGGTTCGGTCTCCCGCTCCACTGCTTGAGCTTCCAGTTGAACCCGTTCGCGCGCGTCACCCGCACAGTGAGCGGCCGGCCGAGCAAACCGCTGTTGACCAGCTTTTTGAGCATCTTGCTGGCCCCGAAACGGTAGTAGTTGCCGAACCGGCCGTGCGTGTTGACTTGCAGGATGCGCCCGTAGCGCTGCACCGTCTCCAGATACACCCGCCCTTCGCGGATCGTGCGGGTAAACGGCTTCTCCGACATGATGTCGAAGCCGCACTGCGCCGCCGCGATGCCGATCAGCGCGTGCCAGTGGGGCGGCGTGGCGATATGAATCGTGTCGATGTCCCGGCGGTCGAGCACCTTTCGCCAGTCGGCGTACGCATCGCAGCTCCCGCCGGCCTTCTTCAACGCTCGGTTCAGGTGGTTCCGATCGACGTCGCAGACGGCGAGTGTGACCGGCGGCTCGCCCGCTTTGTTCTCGGTCACGTGGCCGGCCAGGCCCATGCCGCCCGTGCCGATCACCGCCCGGGTGAGCACTTCGCTCGGCGGCGTATAGCCGGGCCCACCCAGCACGTGCCGCGGCACGATGTAGAACACCGCCCCGGCCTTGAGCGTGTTGCTGACGAACTTGCGTCGGGAAATCCGTTTTGCTGACATGGTCCCGCTCCCGAAAGCGACAATGGTGGGCGGTGCCCACCCTACCGCTGGGTTTCCGGGCCGAAGCACAATAACTCGCGCTGCCCGGACCCCTGCGGGGCGAGTATAGCCGAGGTGTCCGCGTGCTGTCGACAGTAGCGTTCGACCTGCTCGGGCGACATGACCATGAACGCGGTGGCAAGTGCGTCGGAGACCGCCGCGGACCCCGCCCGAGCCCATGCACCCGAGACTCTGCCGACCGGTCGACCGGTCGCCGGATCGACGATGTGCTCGCCGTGCAGCAACCGGCCCGAGCCGCTGAGGGCGGCGTCTTTCAGGTGGACGCTACTGAGCGTCTGCTCATGGGCCACCGGGTCGCGCAGCGCGACGCGCCAACCGGCGGCCTCCGGCGGACTGCCGAGCGCGTACACCGAACTCTGCCCCGCATGAATCAGCCCCGCCGCGATGCTCCAGTCACGCAGGATCGTCACCATCTGATCGATGGCATACCCTTTGCCGATGCCGCCCAGGTCGATGCGGATTCCACCCGCCCGCAGGCCGACACAGCGTCGTTGCGGATCGAACTCGAGCAGGTGCATGGTGGGGCGGCGTGCCGGTTCGCCAGCCTCCCCGGCACCAGTCTGTGCCTCGTGGACCGCGCCGGGGTGTGCCGCTGCCACCTGGCTGCCGAAGGTGACGTCGAACGCCCCGCCGGTCTCGACGAACAGGCGCTCGGCCAGTTGAAGGCACTCAAACGCCTCGATACCTACGCAGGTCTCCTCACCGGCTGTCAGCGCGTTGACCCGCGCGATGTCGCTGGTCGCAACGAAGCGGCTCAATTCCTGTTCGAGTCGGTCGGCTTCCGCAAACGCCGCCTCCGCCGCCTGCCACGCGTACTTCGCATCCTCTTCGATCAGGTACAGCTCGAACGTGCACGCCATCGCGTCGTGCGCGAAGCGGCGGAGCCGGTACGGCGTGCGGGCGTCAACGGCCTGTGTAGGCGGCGCGATCATTCGCCTTCCTGCGAGGACGGGACAGGGATAGGATCAGCGAAACTCCGCGCGAAGCGCTGCCACAGCTCCTCCTCGACATACACCAACAGTACAACATCCGGCCGCAACCCGTAATGGCTGACCCGGTACTCGCCGCGCAGCCACGCGTCCAGCGGCGGCTCGAGCTCGGTCGAGCTGATCACCACCGGGGCGTCCGCGTCTTCGGGCGGCTGTTCCCAATAGCCGACCCGCTCGAAGCGGCGCAGGTACCACGGCAGCGGCCACGGATCGGGCGCGATCACCTTGATGAGCATGCCCTCACGGGCCGGGTGAAACGCGGCGACCCGCTCAACCCAATCGGTTAGCCGCTCGACGCCGGCCAGCGGGTGGGCGTACGCGTATGGGTTGCGGTTGTCGGCGTGCCAACGCGGGCTGTTGGCCAGATGGGCCTGCCAGCCGAGCTGAGCGGCACCCGCAGCCAGCAGCAAACCCACCACCACGCGCAGGCCGGCAAACCGCACCCAGACGACCAACGCCGTCGCCCCCACGCCCGCCAGCAGAATCATGCCGTGCAGGAAGCTGAGCATGCTCCACGGCGTCTTGTAGGGGATCGCGGAGTAGATGACGGCCATCAGCAGCGTGTAGATCGTAAGCAACCGGATCAGCGGCAGGTGTGCGTCGCGGATGCCCTTGCCGGTCAGGGCCGCCACCATGCCGATTGCGGCAAGAAGCAGGATCAGCGCTTCGCTCCATACCGGACCGGTCTTGTAGTGGGTGTAGATCAGCATGTGCAGGTAGTAATGCCAGGGATGATCGTGCAGCCCGTGCCCGCCGGCGCGATCAAAGTAAGTGGCGTACGCCCGGAGCGAATCGAGCGGCCCGGCCGGGTTGGTGAAGAAGGCAGAGAAGAACAGGACAGAGACAACGACCGCGACTGCCACGCCGCCGCCCAACACGCTGACGCGCAGGGTGCCACTGGCAGCTTGCTGCCGGTGTGTCTTGCCCGCGTCATCTGGGCTCGGCACGAGCGGACAAGCCGCCCGTACCACGCCGCGCTGCCATCGTGTCCACGCGGCCGTAATTACCAACGCCGCCAGCAGCGCGCCCCACGCAACAATGCACGTTTCCTTCGTCGCGTGCATCAGCCCCACTGCAACACCGGCGAGCAACGCCCAGCCGACACGTCGCGAGCGCACGTATCGCCAGCCGGCGACGATCGCGACGAGCGTGAAGAAGACCAGTAGCGTCTCCTGGATGTAATACCGGCTGTAGTAGACCATCGCCGGCGAAATGGCCGTCAGCACACCCGCACAGATCGCGCTCGTCCGCCCCAACCCGTCGCTGAACAGCATGAGCAGCACTATTAGCCCGACGCCGAACAGCACCGGTACGAGGCGGAACGTGGCCGCGCTGGTCTCGGCGAAATCCCTGGCACCGCTCAGCCACACGACCGGCAACGCGAAGTAATAGAGCGTCGGCCCGTGATACTCCTGGGGGTCGTAGCGATACTGCCCCTCTTCCCACAGAATATTGAACTTGACGGCGTGCACCGCCTCATCGGTATGCATCGGGCGCCGGCTCAGCCCCGGCAGCCGAAACACCAGCGCTCCGGTGGATATGATCAGAATCAGCGCCGCGAATACCCAGGTCTTCATTTCGCCGGCAGGGCGTAGACCTCCACCTCCGTATAGTGGTTCTGGTCGTCGGAAGTACTGCCGTTGCTGTACAGGCGAACATAGCGGGCCTTGACCCCCTTGGCGTCCACGAGCAGGCCCTCGAAGGTATCCCAGTACTCGTGCGCCTCGCCCAGCCCCAGCCCGGCCGAGTTGTCGTGGTCGTTGTTGAACAGCGAGCGCACGTTGCTGATGAAGTCCGCGTCGTCCGCCACCTGCACGACCACGTCGTGGTAGATGCGCGCGGTGATGTGGTAGTGCCATACCAGGAGCGCGCGGATCTCGTACTTGCGCTTCAGGTCGATCTGCACCCACTGCACGCCGGGGCCGAGCTCGACGTAGCTCCCTTCCTTGGCCTCCTTGTCCCCGTCGGTGGTGAACTTGATCTCACCGATGATCGGCTCGTCGTCACTGCTGGTCACCGGCTTGTTGACCGAGACATTCTTGGTGCCTTTGGGGGCCAGAAACGGCGGACGCGGCTTGCCGGTCGGCTTCTTGATCCTGGTTCCCGGCGGGGCGTGCGCGGGCGTGCCCTTGAAGGCAGGCCGGGGCAGCTTCAGCTTGAGCGGCACCAGCTTGCTCTGGTCCGTTTTCTCTTTGGCCTGCGCCTGCGATTCGGTCTGCTTGGACTGCTTGACCTGAGCGGCGTCCGTCTTGTCATCCCGCGATTGTGCCTGACTCACTTGAACGACGGCGATTGCCAGGACGACCGCGATGAACGCCGGTCGATAAAGACGTACCTGTCTGCGGGTCATTCTGCCTTACCCCTTCGCCCGTTTGGCCGCGAGCGACACGAATGTATGCACCACCATCGCGATCACCAATAGGATCGCGCTGACGGCGTGGATCTCGATCAGCGCCTGCTGATCAGCATACCCGAAGATGGGCACCATTGCCGCCAACCGGGATGATATGACGACAAAACCCAGCACCAGCCCGATCCAGAACATGAGCTTCTGGCCGGTATTCAGCCCGCCGTCGGTCGGCGAACCGCCGCTCCCGAACCGACACCGCTCCGCCCAGATGATCGCCGTGGCGGTCAAGCCGATGATGAAGATCGGCGCGCCGATCATGTGGATAAACAGAAGCCACCCGTCGTTTCCACCGAAGATGAACTTCCCGCCCAGCCCCGTGACGGCCTGGATCGCCGCACCCACTACCACGACGGCGTACGCCCACCATCCCAGGCGGGATCGCCCACGTGTGGCAGTGCGGTTGCCAGAGGCCGCGGCGGTCGTGCGGGAACCGTCACTCGCCATCTAGCGGAACCTCCTCAGCAAGCCGTCGAGCCCGCCCAGTACGTAATGGAGCAGGACCAGCGCCAGCAAACCGACGCAGACGACTCCGAACCACTTGAACGCGGGTCGGAAGGTGAAGCCGATCCCCCACGCCCGTGACAGGATCGGGGCTTCGCCGCGCAGCGCGTGCATGGTCCGGATCGGCGGCCCGGGGTTCGCCGTGCTGTCCATGGCGTTGATGCGGCCGAAGAAGATCGGCCCGCGCTCGTCGTGGCAATCGTTGCAGCCGCGTACGCCGAGAGACTGTGATGCCGGGCGGACGTCGTGCGCGATCGACCAGCGGTACGGGGCAGCGCGGGGTTCCAATTCCGACTCATTCTTCGGAAGTATGTCGCATCGGCTATCGCCGGCGTGCACGTACATTCGCCCGTCGCGAACGTAGACGGGGGTCTGCCCCTCCTCCCCTTGCTCGGCCAGCACTTTCAAGGCGCTTATGATCTGCTCGATCTCCAGGGGTTCCCTCTGGGGAGCTTCGTCCTGGAAACGCTCTGGGGCGACGCTTACCACGGCCTGACGGACGGTTTCCATCGGCAACGGCTCAATCTGCTCGCCGGCCAGCCTTCCCCAGAACGCCGGCCAGACCAGTCGCTGCGGAGCGATCCCGCCGTCATGCTGGCGGGCGAAGACCGGCCCCACGATCTCGGGCGGGTCGTCTTCTTCGCGTTCGCGCGTAGCCAGGCCCAGCCCGTGGGTCAGGGCGGTCTGGTATCTGCGCGCGTACAGCTCGGGCCATGGTCCCGAATGGCACGTGGTGCAGGTCAGCTTCTCGAAGTGCAATGGCGGCAGGCCGCGGTGCTGCGGGTGCGGCGCGCCGTATCGGCCGCCGAGCGAGACCGCGTCCTCGTCCCCGCCCTGCGTGCCGAGGTGGCAGCCTTCGCACGAGAACGCCGCCGCCGCTGGCTTGCCGCGCTCGGCCGCTTCAGTGGCGTAGCCCCGCGTCATCATGTGGTCGATCCCGTGGCGGTGGCAATCGACGCACAGCAGCCCCGCGGCCAAGTGCACATCCTGCGACGCAGCCAGATGCTCCGCCGCGTGTGGACCGGCCTCGCGGAACGAATGGCAGAAGTAGCAACGCTCGTTCGGCGGGCGACGAGTGATGTTGAAGAACACACGATCGTCCGGGTCAAACCGGCGCTTATCCCACACCAACCGCGGCCCGGCCCGCTCGGGGAAGTCCGGGTCGGGCGGCATCAGCGGGTCCCAGTCGTCGGGCGCTTTGCGCGCCTCGCCGCGCACCACCGCCAACCCCAGCGCGACGGTCGGGGCCCACTTGAAGTTCTCCATCTCGATCTGGCGGGCCGCCTCAGCCGGATCGTGCTGCTGATCCGCGCTGTGGCAGAACATGCAGTCGATCTCGAGCTTGCCGGAAATGCCCCAGCGCACCGCTTGTGGCGACCGCTGCACCTGTTCGTCGCTCGGCTCGCCGAACCCGCCCCCGGGAATATGGTGGCCGAACCGCATTACCATGTCCCAGTCGCTCAGGCCGACCTCTTCGGGCGTAAACGTGCCGGGCCACTTGCGGCCCGAGATCGGCAACTGCGTCCCCGTCGCCGGGTCGACCAAAAGCCACGGCTCACCCCGCCGTCCCGCCGCAACCCCCTCGTTCGACGCGTTGAAGTGCCATCCCCCGGCGATCACGGCGTACGGGTGACACTTGGCGCAGGTCGTCCGCGGCGAATACGGCCCGGCGAACTCGTCCTCGGGATCGATCACCACCCCGTCGTGGTCGTAGAGCGTGATGCGGTGGACGTACGGCGCCCGGCTGTCGGTGCGCAGCAACTCCGCCTCTTGATCCGAGACGTCCTGGCCCGCCGAGGGCGGCACCACCACCC
>JAUWXH010000140.1 GCA_030616465.1 Planctomycetota bacterium
AACGTTTTTCTACGGCGCGAACGGCCGGAGCTTGGACGGGCACGCCTCGCGGACCAGCGCCCGCGCCAGGACCAGGTTGGCGTCAACGATTACGGTCGGCCCGATCCTCTTTTCGGTCACGGCCAAGGGGATCTCCGTGCAGCCGAGGATTACTCCCGCGGCGCCCTCGTCGGCCAGACGCCGAATGATCTGTTGAAAGCGTTGTCTCGATTCGTCGCGGATTTGGCCGCGGCACAGCTCGTTGTAGATCACGTCGTGGACGAGCTGGCGGTCTTCCGCCGGCGGCACGAGCACCTCCAGGCCGTGCTTCTCGATCAGCCGGCCTTTGTAGAAGTCCTGCTCCATCGTGAAGCGCGTGGCAAGCAGGCCGACCGTGCGCAGCCCTTGGGCCTTGATTCTGTCGGCGGTGGCGTCGGCGATGTGCAGCAGTGGGATGCCGATCGCCGCTTCCACGTCCGCGGCCGTCATGTGCATCGTGTTGGTGCACATCACGACGAAGTCGGCCCCGGCCCGTTCGAGCGCCCGGGCGGCGTCGATCATGCGGCGCGCGGCCTCATCCCACGCGCCGCGGTGCTGGAGGGTCTCGATCTCGTCGAAGTCGAACGAGTACATCACGCACCTGGCCGAGTGCAGCCCGCCGCGCCGATGCCGGACCCTGTCATTCACGGTGCGGTAGTACTTGAGCGACGACTCCCAGCTCATCCCGCCGATGAGTCCGATCGTCTTCATGGGCGACAATGTATCCGGGCGGTTGCGGTGACGCGAGCAGGGGGCGAGTGGCCGGGTGGTGCTGCGTGGCGTGGGTTGGGCGGTCACCGGCGACAAGGCGACCGAGGTCCGGGCGGGCCGATCGCCCGTGGGGCGGGCAGTTACGCGGGCCAGTTTCTCGAATTTCCCGAGGCGCACATCCAACCGCCCGCGGTTATCGGGCGTATAATAGGCTGGCACCGCGGCGGTGCCCTGGGAACCAAGTCCGTGTTTTGGAGGAGCTAGTCTATGTTCACTTTCAGGAACGTCGCATCTCTAACTCTCGTGATCGGTCTGTCGGCTCTCGTCGGCTGCGCGGAACAAGAGCGGAAGATCAAGACGCTCGAGGACGAGAACGTCGCACTGTGCCAGGACAAGGAAACCCTGAACGCCGACCTGGCAGCGACCAAGTCCGAGTTGCAACATTGCCAGTCGGAGCTGGCTGAGACGCAGGCCGCTTCCAAGCAGGTGCTCGACAAAGCCAACAAGCTAGCCGAGCAGGCTGCGCAACTGGAGAAGGACCTCGCGGCGGCGAAACGCAAGGCCGACGCCAACGCCGAAGCGCTGACCGGAGCCAGGGCCGCGCGTCAGAAGGCGGTGTCCGATGCCCAAAGCGCAGCCGTCTTGACGAGGGTCCAGATGACCGAACTCGAGAAGCAGCTTGCCGAGGAGAAGGCGCGCATCGCCGAGTTGACCGAGCAGCTCGAGGAAGCGCAGAAGAAGATGGAGGAGAAGGAGGGGCAGGAGGAAGCGGAAGAACCGCCGCCGGACAAACCCTAATCCGTACACGCCGATCTGTTTGCCGGCCTTGGTGCCGCCCTCAGACCGAGACGGTCCAGAATCTGTCGGTCGGGGTCGCGCTATCAGGCGGACAGTACGTCGCGCATGTGGTACAGGCCTGGCGGGCGACCGACCAGCCAGCGGGCCGCCCGCAGGGCGCCTGCCGCGAAGATGTCCCGCGAAAGTGCCCGGTGTCGCAGCGTCAGCACTTCGCCGGCGGCGGCAAAATGAACCTCGTGCTCTCCGACGTTATCGCCCAGGCGCAGGGCGTGGACGCCGATCTCGCCGGGCTGACGCGGCCCGCCCGGGTCGGAACGCCCGAGCACGCCGACGGTCTGCGGGTCCTTCCCGCGCGCCCGGCAGACGGCCTCGACCAGGGCCCGGGCCGTCCCGCTGGGTGCGTCCACCTTCTGCCGATGGTGCGTCTCGCAGATCTCGACGTCCCAGCTCTCGTCCAGGACTTCGGCCAGCTCGGTCACCAGGCGCAGCAGGAGGTTGATGCCGACGCTCATGTTCGGCGACCAGACGACCGGCACACGGTTCGCGGCCGCTTCGAGCGCCGCCCGGTCCACCTGTTCCAGGCCGGTGGTTCCGCTGACCAGGGGGACGGCGTGTTCGGCACACCAGTTGGCCCATGCCCGGCACCCAGCGGGTAAGGTGAACTCGATCAACGCGTCGGAAGCGACCTCGCAACAGTCGCGGACGGGGATTCGCAGGGCGTCAACCCCGGCGAGCGAGCCGGCATCTTGCCCCAGCGCAGGATCGTCCGCCTCGGTTACGGCGGCGACAACCTCCAAAGCCGGGTCGCGACTTGCCAGGCGGATCAGGGTCCGGCCCATTCTCCCGGTACAGCCGGCAATGGCGAGACGCAGCGGGGTCATGCGAGCGCGTCCAGCAGTTCGCTCATCTTCTCTTGCAGGTGCGAGTCGCCCACGACCTTGGCCGCCTCGACGCCCGCGGTCAGCGTGGTGCGGGCGGCGTCGTGCCGCCCCGCGCCGATCTCCGTCCGCGCCTTGTGGTAGTACGCCGCCGAGAACTTCCCGTCCAACGCGATCGCGCGCTCGAACGCGGGGATGGCCTGGTCCGGCTGCTCGAGTTTGACGCATTCCAGCCCGATGCCGTAATGCAGCATCGCGTCAGCGGGTTGGAGCTCGACCATTTTCTTCAACTGTTCCAGGCGCGTCATGGCGGGTTCTCTATTGCACGACGATCGCGATGGGCGACGCACGCGGTTCGGAGAAACGTCATTCGGCGATCTTCCGCTCAAGGCATTGATCGAACGCGTAGCCGCCGCCGGCACGCGCGTATTCCTTCCCGAGCTGCTTGATGCGTCGCTTGAGCTCGTCGCAGCGTTGTCTCTCGCGCTGCCGGGCGGCGACATCCCTCTGGTCGAGCAGGAAGGGCTGGTCCGCGATCAGGCGAGTATCCGCCCGCGCCTCCTGGATGACGCACGGCAAGCCATTTGCCCGGAGAAACTCGGCCGCAGCCTGTGCATCTTTCAGCCTCGATTTGGGGAAAAACTGGATGAAGACGTAATGATAGCCCTTCTGCAACTCGTTCGAGGTGGGTTGCCGGTCCGGCGGTGGCGAGGTCCGCCTAGGCGCTTCGGCACCCATATCTCCGCCGGCCTCGGCGGGCCGTCTGCGTGTGGGAGCGACGCCCGTACCCTCACCCGACCGGCCGGTGCCGCGGTCGGCAACCTCTGTCGCTTCGCTCAAGAGGCTGCCGGTCTCGGTCGGTGTCAGCGCGTCTTCGTCCGGCGTGCCGGTCTGTTGAGCGTAGCGTGTGCCGGCGTGGAAGCTGACTGCCAGAGCGACTAGCAACCCGGCCAATGCGATCGCGATCACCGGCCAGCCGAGCGACAAGTGCACACACTCGCCCACGACCTGAACCATCGGGGCTGGCTCGGTGGCCTCGGTTTGTTTTGCGGGTGCGGGGACGGTCGAAGGCGAAGCGGTCGGCGGGAAAGCCTCAGGGCCGGGCTGCTCGGGGCGCTGCTGCCACTCGGGCTGCCCGCCGCGATCTCGCCGTACCACTTCGTACAATACGGGGCGTCTTTTGCGCGCGGCCACGAACAACCTCCTCACGCCGGTCGGGCGATACGCCGGAAACACGCATCACGCACCGGCAGCCCTAGATTGTAAGTCACCTCGCGGACCGCTCAACCACTTTATCGCCGAGTTATCTCCGACGGGTGCGCGTGAAGCCCCCGCGGGGGGGGCTTGCCCATGTGGCGCCTGAGCGGAGTTTTAGCGCCGGTAGCGAATGCTGAAGGCCCCATGTCGGCCCGGGCTGCGGCGATAGTACCCGGGTCGGCTGTAGTGCCGGCCGAGGCGAGAGCCGCTGCGGTAATACCCGGGTCGGCTGTAGTGCCGGCTGGGCCGAGAGCCGCTGCGGTAGTAGACGCGGCTGCCAGAGTACCGGCTCGGTCGAGAGCCGCTGCGGTAGTAGACGCGGCTGGCAGAGTGCCGGCTGGGGCGAGAGCTGCCGCGGTAGTACGCCTTGCCGCTGTAGTGCCGGCTGGGCCGAGAGCCACTGCGGTAATAGACGCGGCTGACGTACGGACGGCTGGTGCGTTGGACGCGGCGATAGTACGTGCGGGGGCGATCGTAGTAGCTCGTTCGCCGGTGATAGACACGTGTTCGGGGGTAATAGCGCGGGGAGTAGTCGCGATAGTACACGGCTTGCGGGCGGCAAGTCCGGCGATAGACCACGACCGGCTCGCAATCGTAGTAGACGTATTCACGCACGCCGCGGTCGCCGTAATAGTACGCCGGCTCCACGTAGCAGGTTGAGCCGATGCCGAAGCTGAAGCTGATGCCGAAGCTGCCCGCCGATGCCGGCACGGCGAGCGCGGCGGCGAGGGCTATGCCGGCAATCGCGGGGACGGTGGTTCGGGCTATCATTCGAATGCTCCTTCGCTGAAGGTGCGCACACACGCTGGCGGGACCCTACCCGGCCGGCACTAGGCAAGACACCAGCGGCGGCGATTGGTTAGGGGCCTCTGCGGCTGGTAGTCCGTGCGCGCTCCCGGCCTGCAAGCACCGTCGCGTGACCCTGACACCAGCGTACCACGTAACCCACTGTAGACAAAGGACTTTCCCGCAATCTCGCGACAGGCTTCTGCCGTGACGGACGCACCGCCAAAGTCGGCGCACCGAGCAGCCGCGCGGGCTGAAGCCCGCGGCTCATGTACGTGAGCCGTAGCGCACGGATGCCCCGCGATGCGTATTATCCCCGCATGGCGGCGTGCTCGTCGTGCCGTCGCCGGAGCCCGACGCGCGAGAGACGGTGTGACCGCAACTTGGCAGATTCGAGAAGTTGACTGGCCCGTCGATCCGGTAGCTAGCGCCCGGGCGTACGCCGCCGGCGGGGAATTGGCCTGGCTCGACAGTGCCGTTAGCGAGGATCTCGAAACGCCCACGGCGCGCTACAGCCTGTTGTGCGTCGAGCCGTTGGCGTGGATCGAGCAGTTCGACGGCCGCTCAACCGTGTTTTCAGCGGGCGGGCGCGTCGTCGATCGCGACGCCAGCGGCTGGTGCCTGTGGCGTCGGGCGGCGCGGAGACTCCCCGCCTGGCCGCGAACCGCTTGGCGTCTGTCCCCCGGATGGGTTGGGTACGTGGGTTTCGAGACAGCCCGGCAGTTGGAGCGCCTGCCGCAATCGCACCGCGAAGACCTGGGGCTGCCGTTGCTGCGGCTGGCGCTCTACGAACGCGCGATCGTGTTGGACCATCAGGAGCAGCGGGCGTTCGCAGTCGTGGCGGTCGGGCTGCGGGAGGCGTTGGGTTTGCCGGCGGGCGACCCCGCGGACGACGCGGCCTGGGCTGATCGCTGGCAGCACGCCGCGACGGCCGAGCCGCAGCCGCTTGTCCAGCCGCACCTCCGGCTGCGGCACGAAATCCGTCAGGCCGATTACGAGCGAATGGTGACCCGCGCGTTGGAGTACATCGCCGCCGGTGACATCTATCAGGTCAATATCGCCCAGCGTCTTCGTTTTGAGGGGATTGGCGATCCGCTCGCGGTCTACGCCGCCCTGCGCCGCACGAACCCGGCGCCTTATGCGGCCCTGCTGAGCTGGCCTGGCGGAGCCGTCGCGTCGGTCTCCCCGGAACTGTTCTTGCGCGTGCGGGGTGACGAGGTCGTGACGCGGCCCATCAAAGGCACGCGCCCGCGGACGCGCGATCCGCTGCTGGACGACGCGTACCGCCGGCAACTGCTCGCTTCCGAAAAAGACGCGGCCGAGCTGGCGATGATCGTGGACCTGCATCGCAATGACCTGGGGCGGGTGTGCGCCTACCGATCGGTTCGGGTCGCGCACGCCAGGCGCGTGGAGACCCATCCGACCGTATTTCACACGGTGGCGGACATTGTCGGCCGGTTGGCCCCCGCGTGCGACGCACTGGATTTGCTCGCCGCGTGCTTCCCGGCCGGCTCGATCAGTGGCGTGCCGAAGATCCGGGCCCTGCAAATCATCGACGAACTCGAACCGGTGGCCCGCGGGGTGTACACTGGCGCGGTCGGCGTGCTTGGTGTGGACGGGCAGATGACC
>JAUWXH010000488.1 GCA_030616465.1 Planctomycetota bacterium
GCTCCCAGCGATACAGGTCCTCGATCGACGTGAGCACGCCGCCGCAGCCGCGTAGGCCCCAGTGATACCACTGCTGGTCTGCCCGACCAACCACACCACGCGGGAAGCGCGGGCTGTAGCCCACGGCGATTAGCTCGCCGGCGATTTCCTTATCGCCGATGAAGCCGGTGTGTGCCATCCCCGCGGGCCGGAAGACGTGCCTTTTCATGTGATCCTCAAACCGCTCACCCGTGATCTCCTCGATCAGGCAGGCCAGAAGCTGATAGCCCGTGTTTGAGTAGCCCCAGCGCTCGCCCGGCTTGAAGTCCAGCGGCAAGGCGAGCATCTGCCGGACCGCCTCGCGGCGGTTCTCGGTCGCCGCGCCGTGGATTCGGACACCTCGGGGCAGGCCGGAGGTGTGCGTCAACAAATGATGAATCGTGATCGCGGCCTTGTCATCGGGAACTGAACCGAAATGCTTGCTGATCGGGTCCTGAACGCTCAGCCTGCCGGCTGACTCAAGCTGAACGATGGCGGTGGCCGTGAACGGCTTGGTTACCGAGCCGATGTCGAACAGCGTCTGCGGCGTGTTTGGGGTGCGCTTCTCGCGGTCGGCGAAGCCGCACCCCTTGCGGACGAGCACGTCGTCGCCGCGGACGACCAGCAGCGCCCCCGAAAAACCGAACGCCGAGATGCGCGAAACGTAGTCGTCGAGTTGCTGGCGCAACGACGCGTTCGCCGGCGGGGCGTGCCGCTGTGCTGAGGGAGGGTCCTGTTGCGCATCTGAACTACGGGCCGACAACACACCGCAAGCCGAAAGTGCTGCGAAGGTGGCCAGCGTAACCGAGCGATTGACGGCGTTCATGCGCGCTCCTCCAACGGTCGGTGCCGCGCTTCAGGCCGTAGCAGATAACGTACGGCCTCCGGCTGGTATTGTACCAAGGAGTACGACTGGCGCGTCCCGTTCAAACCCAATAGGTGACTGGCATTCGTTTGAACGGCCCGTAAGGGTAGCGTGTAGCTCGACTCGGGGCTTTCGGAGATGCTGCTACTCGGGGTGACTGGATTCGAACCAGCGACCTCGTGGTCCCAAACCACGCGCTCTAACCAGGCTGAGCTACACCCCGTCCAAGCGGGTATGTTACCCGGGCGGGCCGGGTCCCGCCAAGTCGCGGTTACCACGCCGCCAGTTCCCCGACAATCTCCTCGACGAGGTCCTTGATCGTGAACAGGCCCAGGCAGTTGCCGGCCGGGTCCACGACGATGCCCATCACCTGGCGGGCCTGCTGGAGCTCGAGCAAGGCGGCCGGGACGGTCTCGCCGGCTTGCAGGTAGGTGGCCGGCTGCACGTACTCGGCGATCGGGCGCTGGCGCTCGTCGGTCAGCACGTGGTAGACGTTGAGGATCCCGACGATGCGGCGTGGGTCGTCGCGGTAGACTGGCAGGCGCGAGAAATGGGCCATGCGCGCGATGCGCAGCACGTCCTCGCGCGGGATGTCGCTCGGGACGATTGCCGCCCGTTGACGCGCCACCATCACGTCCGCCACGCGGACATTCGAGATGTTCATCACGCGTTCGATCGTGTCACGTTGGAAGGCGCTCAGTCCGCCGCGCACGGCCCCCTCGCGTAGCAGCCGGCGAATGCGGACGCGTGGCAACAGGTCCTTCTCGGCCGACGCACGCAGTGGGTCGATGCGGTGGAGCAGGCGGCGTGTCAGCGTTCGCAGCAGCCACACCACGCCGATCCAGCAGGCGACCCGCCAACACCACTTCAGCGGCAACGCGAGCGGGTACATCAACCGGTCGCTTTGCCGTTGAAACCAGTCTTTGGGGATCACCCCGCCGAAAACCAGGATGATCGGCGTGACGATCGCCATCGCGTAGATCCCGGCCAGGCTGCCCGAGACGGCGGCGCGCAGCAGCAGAGCCGTGACGCACACGGTCAGGACGTAATCGGCGACGTTCGTGCCGAGCAGGGTGGTGATGACGAGGTCCTCGCGTCGCTCCATCAGCGACGCTAGCCGCCGCGCGCGCGGGTCTTTCCGGTCGCTGCGGACGCGCAACCGCACGTGGTCCAGGCAGTAAACCCCCGTCTCCGCGCCGGAGAACAGCGCGCTCAGCAGGACGGCGATGAGCGCCCCGATGATGAGCACGATGGTGGTCATGACGCTTCGCCTTCTGGCCCGGGTTGCACGGCATCACCCAGCACCAGTCGCAGGCGCTGCACGCGTCGGCCGGCAACGGCGGTGACCCGAAACTGCACGTTGCCGATGCGCACTTCATCGCCCACGCGGGCCGGTCGCCCCAGTCGCGAGGTCACCAGTCCGCCCACCGTGACCACCC
>JAUWXH010000254.1 GCA_030616465.1 Planctomycetota bacterium
CCGCGTGCGCGAATCCACCAGTCCGCACACCGCCTCATCACTGGGCACCAGAGAAGATGAAAAATCAGAAACCAACGCTATGTTTACAGCAGTGGTCCGGGGACCCGACCTACCCCGCGCGCGATAACACCTTCCGGCATCATGGCCGGCGGACTACCCAGACCTCCTCCTTGCCGTAGGCCCGTGGGGAGCCGTGGAAGTCGGAGTACTCGCCCTCGACCTCGAAGCCGACCAGTTCGAACAGGTAGTGCATCTCCTGGCGATACGTCCAGCGTAGCGTGAGGACTTCCTCCTCCTGCCGCAGCACGTCGCCCGCCTCGTTGACCTCTGTGAAACGCCACAGCTCCGTCAGCACCTGTCTTAGCGGATCGTTCGTGTGGCTAACGACCTCCACCTTCACCGTGTTGCCGGACGTCGGATGTCGCACAGTCTGTTCTTGAGTCGGGAACGGGGCGTCAGGTAGGCAGCGATCCAACTGCGGGTCGAACAGGTTCACGATCAGCCGGCCGCCGGGGCGAAGATGCCGGTGAATACATTCCAGGCAGCGGCGTTGATCCTGCGGCGTGGTGAGCACCTGGAACGAGCGGTAGGGGACGATCACCAGTGCAAACGTCTGCTCGAGCTGGAAGTCGCCCATGGCACCCAATACGAAGCGAGCCAGCTTGCGGGCCGCTTCCGGCATCGTCGCGCGTTTCGCTTCGGCCCGCGCCAGCATCGCTTGCGAAAGCTCCAGGCCGACAACCTCAAAGCCAGCCTGCGCCAGCGCCCAAGCGACGCGCCCGGTGCCGGCTCCGAGCTCCAACACCGGGCCGCCGACCTCCCGCGCCTGGCCGACGAAGAACTCCACGTCGCCCTCGATCGGCGTGCCGTTGGCGACGGTGCGTTCGTCGTAGGTTTCGACATTCAGACTCGGGGCCTGATAGAAGGGATGCGTCTGTGCCATGAGTGTAACCTGTTCCGCTATTCGACGTGGCGAATCCCCACTTCGCGACCGCGCGCCGTCCTGTGATCGGGAGAGAAGGTCATGGTTTTTGCTTGTCGGCGCTGCCCGGCTCGGTTGCGGTCTCGCTGTCGTTCGAGCTGGGAGTGAGTTCCGCGTCGCCTTCCGGTACGGCGGTGAGATCGAGGTGGAAGCGGAGTAGTCTCTGATCGGCGAAGCACAGCAGTGTGGCCGGAGCACCGGGTTCCATCGCTGGGGCGACGTGGACGTAGTGAATATACTGGCCAACCCTACGCTGGCAGAGCAGGTCGCCGGCCTGGTTGAAGACGAGCAGGTGTCCGGTTTGGTTGGCCTGCGTCCAGCTCCTCTCGTCCATCTTCTTGCGCTTGTAGGCGATCACCCCGACCACGAACTCGACGCTGCCATTGGCGTCCAGATCACCGGCCGCGACCATGGTGTGGCACTCGAAGCCCTCGGCGAGTTCGGGGCGGAACGTCCACAGGAGGGTACCGTCGGGGGCAAACAGACCCACGGTTGAGGACGACTTCATTCCCGGCATGCCGAAAGTGGTCGCGCTGACGAACCAGTAGCACTCCCCCTCAATGTGTACGGCCATGAAGTTCTGGATCGTTGCTTGGCGGACCCCCTTGAGCTTGATTCGTCCAACCTCGGCTCCGTCGGAACTGATGATGTTGAGATTGCTCACGCCGCCCGGCGAGACCAGTTCCAGCCGGCCATCGCCGTCAACATCGACCGTGCGCGTGTTCCAGCCACTGAAGTAGCGCATGAGTCTCTGTGACACCGTTTGCAGACGTTCGGTCGCGAAGTCCTCCAGCGGGGTGGTCACGGTTGGAACTTCACTCGCCGCATCCCTATCGCGTCGGCGTCGGCGAGCGAGCTCCTCGGGATCGACGAGCGTTTCTCCCTTGAGAAGCTTCTCGATTCGCTCACTGAAGTCTTCCACCAGGTCGGCGGGGTAGTCCACGTGGATGTCTTGAATGACGCCTTCGGCGTCGATCAGCACACTGGTCGGGATGCCGACCACCTGGTACTCCTCGGCGACCTCGCCCTTGGCATCCATGAGCTGGTGGAACGTGATCTTCCTGTCTTCGAGGAACTTTCCGACTTTCTGCTTGCTGGCGGCGGCGTCGCGGTTGATCCCAATGATCGTCACGGGCTTGTCCGCGAACTTGTCGGCCACCCGCTGGAGTTTCGGGACGGCTTTGACGCACGGGCCGCACCAACTCGCCCAGAAGTCCAGAAGTACGACGCGCCCGCGCAACTCCTCAAGCGCGAGCGGCTCGCCGGCGAGGTCGGTGCCCGCGAAGGCCGGTGCCGGCTCACCGATGAGTTTCAACTGGTCGCCCTGGTCGAGCACCACGGACTCGAACTCATCGACCAGCTCGTCATCCTCGCCGGGCTTGAAGACAAACCGGTCGGCAGGGATTTCGGCGTCGATGACGATGTCATCGAACGTGATCGTGAGAACGGCCTTTGTGAAGATCGGTTCCTCATCCTCCTCGGCTTCTTCCATTTCCTGGTAGACCTGCGTCATGTTGATTTGCAGCTCGCCGAGCAGCCCGGTCGCGTCGCTGAACCACGCGCTGAACGGCACGCTTCCCTCGATCGGTGCCATAGATATCTCGAGTGTCCCCGAAACGCGCTGCCCGGCTACGCTGCCGCGCTCTTCCGCGGTCACGCCGACGATCTTGCGGACCACGGTGAACAGCTCGGAGAACGACTTGTCCGGCTGGGTGACCACGAGCGCGACGGGGTGCGGTGGGAAGCCGGTGCTCATGGGCGTACTGAGCGCCTCGGTCAGAGCGAGCCTGTCCGGGGCGCGTGACTCGTAATACTTCCCGGACTTCGGCAGATGGACCCACAGGTGCTTGCCGTCGCAGTATACGGACGCCTCGTCCGTGACCAGGGCCAGGCGATTCGGCTTGGCGAACGCGAGTGACCCGGCCATCTCGTGCACGCCGCCCAGATCGCTTTCCTGGCCTTCCTTGGTCATCAGCTCAAAGGACAAGCGCAGTTTGTCCTGGTACGTGTTGGCGGCCCGGCAGGTATTCAGCGCGCGGTCGATGACCGCCATGGCGCGCTCGACGTCCTCGGAAGCAGCCGGTTGCGTCGCGGCGGACTCCTGAGCGGGTTTGGCTTGGACGGCCCACGCCGTCACCGGCGGCAGGGCGAGTTGAATGACGGCGGCCAGGCAGATCAAAATCGCAACGCGGGCCGGACAGGTTGGCTGGTTAATCAGACTTGCCATGACGAAGTTCCTCCTTGCAGGAGCAGAGTGTTCATGGAACTGCACCGGCTGACAGCAGCACATCGGTGACAACCGATCTGTCGCCCGTCAGCAGGGTCCAAGCCAAGCCCTTGGCAGTGGAAGTCTACGTCCGGCCGGCGTTGTCGGCAAATGGTGTCGGCGTGCGTGCCGCCAGCGCCCGGGATTCGCGGTCTGCATGACGTCGGCGTGGGCCGCCGCGGCTACGCCGGTTCGGGGACGGGGCTTTCGGCCGCAGTTGTATCGGCAAGTGTGCCCGCGAACCTGGTGGAGTTCTTGGTCTTTCGGTTGAGCTCGCGCTCGGCCGGGGCGCGGTGGCACAGGTAGCGGCCCAGCGAGCGGATGGCCTGATCGCACGAGCGGAAGACCGGCACGCCCGCGGCCCGGATCGCCCGCGCCAGTGGATCGTAGGCCGGGCCCGCGTCGATTACGTAAATCAGCGGCTTGCTCGACTCGGCGAACAGCTTCGGCAAGCGCGCGACCATCGAGCCGGGCTTGTCGATCTCCTTGGCCGTGGTGAGCATGGCCGGCGAGAGCGGGACGGCCGAAGCGACGACGGCGTCCACCTCGTCACACTCCAGCATTACGCGGATGCAATCCTCGTGGGCTTGGTCGGTGGCCATCGGCGTCAGGTCCAGCGGATTACGCGGGTTGACCAGACCGTCCAACCTGTGCTGCTTGAGCGTCTCGACCAGCCGCTTGCGCCACTTGTCCGAGAGCTCCGGCATGGTGACCTCGTAACGGCTGCCGCGAATCGCGTCCGCCATACCGACCGTTTCGTAGCCGGCGTTGCTGAGGGCACCGATCCGGCGGCCGGTGAAGCGCTTGCCGTGCAGGGCCGTGGCCAGCTCCATCAGTTGCTCGAATTCCTTGAAAGTATCGACAACGATCGCACCGGCGTTGGCCATCGCGGCCTGACACACGTCGTAATCGCCGGCGATCGAGGCGGTGTGTCCGGCGGCGGCGGAACGACCCGGCTCGGTCCGCCCGGCCTTGTAGAACACCGCCACCTTGCCCGCCGCCGTGATCCGCCCGATCGTCTTGAGCAGGGCCAGGCCGTCGGCGTCGTTGAAGCCTTCGACGTAGACCCCGAGCGCATCGACATCGTCACGCTGGCCGACGACCTGCACGAAGTCCGCGATGGTCAGGTCGATCTGGTTGCCGATCGAGACGGCGATAACCGGATCGAGCGTCTCCAGGTTGCTCAAACGCGTGATGATGAACGCGCCGCTCTGGGAGATCAGGG
>JAUWXH010000203.1 GCA_030616465.1 Planctomycetota bacterium
CGACTCAGGTGCCGCGTGCGCCACACTGGTCAAGACGGTCGGCAGCGACGACGCGCACATCGTCGTTATTCGTGCAACTGTTCTTCGCCCTGAATGACGCGACGCACGAGGCGGAAACGCGCCTGTCTCGCCGAAAAACAACCCGCCGGCGGTTGAGGGGCCGCCGGCGGGCTTATTCGGTTCGGCTGCCGTAAGCACAGCCACGTTCGCTGCCTTACAGCAGCCTATCGTTTATCACCCTGCACTGGATCACCTCCTTTCCAACGGGCCGCCTCCCGCACGGCCTCGGTGATCGCAGGCCGCCGGGCTTTGCCCTGTCCGCCGACCGTCACCGGCGGACCCCACGAGCGACGACTCCGCCGTCGCCCGGCAGGCTGCCTGGCACGCCGGTCGCTCCAGCCCGTTGATTTAGGAGCCGACGCGGACGGCCATGCAATCCCTGCATCTATGATTCTCGTCACAAACCGGCCCGGGTCAAGAGCGCTTTGTGTTTATGGGGCCGCCGCGCCTCCATGAGCGGGCTGAGGTGTATGCCGACGGCGTATTATCGGCCGATCACGATCGGGGAACACATCTGTTCCGGCGACGCTTTGGGCCGAGCAGAGCGCACCATACGTGTGTCAGTGCCGTTTCCACTGGAAGGGTCTCGCGCGGGACGTAGCGGCCGACACCCCGTCGGCCGATCCCGGCGCGCCGGGACGAGGCGCAGGCCGCTACGTTTTTCAACCGGCCGAGAACTTCGGGTGCCTGCGACCGAGCCGCCCTGTGACAACGATTTGGCCCGCTATTCGCACGCCCGGACGATGAGCGCGTCATTCTGTCCACCGAAGCCGAAACTGTTGGATAGGGCAGTCCGTACGGGGACTTTGCGGGCCTGGTTGGGGACGTAGTCCAGCGGGCAGTTAGGGTCGGCGTGCTGGTAGTTTATGGTTGGCGGCACGATCCCGTCGCGGATCGCCAGCACGCAGGTGATCAGCTCGACCGCGCCCGCCCCGGCGATCAGATGACCCAGCATGCTCTTGATGCTGCTGATGGGAACCCGGCGGGCGTGGTCGCCGAAGACCACCTGAATCGCCAGCGACTCGGTCTTGTCGTTCTCTTCGGTGCCGGTGCCGTGGGCGGAGATGTAGTCGATTTCTTCCGGCTTGACGTGGGCATCGTCGAGCGCACCCTGCATTGCCGCGATCGGCCCACGACCTTCCTCGTGCATGTCGGTGACGCGGAAGGCGTCCGCCGTCGTGCCGTAGCCCAGAATCTCACCCCGGATGCGCGCCGCGCGCCGCCGGGCGTTCTCATATTCCTCGAGAATGAGAATCCCCGCCCCCTCGCCGAGCACGAACCCGTCGCGCGTGCGGTCGAAGGGGCGCGACGCCGACTCGATGCTGTCATTACGCGTGGACAGGGCGGTCAGGCGGTTAAACCCCGTCACGCCCAGCGGGTGAATCATGCTGTGCGCCCCGCCGGAGATCATGGCGTCTGCGTCGCCGTGGCGGATCAGCGCGGCGGCCTCGCCGAGCGCTTGCGTGCTGGCGGCACAGGCGGTCAGCGTGTTGAAGTTCGGTCCGCGGGCGTTGAAGCGGTAGGCGATATGGCCGGCGGCACAGTTGGGGTCCTGCTCAAACTCGCCCACCGCGTCGAGCCGCTCGCAGGCCACTTCGGCCCACTTCACGGTATCGAGCTGGCGGCTCTCCGGGTTCCAGCCGGCGACGGTGGCGGCCACAAAGCTCTCGAAATCGATCGGTCCCTCTCCCCCGCCCAGATACACGCCGACCATCGTCGGATCCACACCAAGCGAACCGTTCAGCCCGGCGTCCTGCCAGGCCATCTCCGCCGCTGCCAACGCGAACCCGGTGTTGCGGCTGGCACGCTTGTGATCCTCGTAGCGCTCGCCAAGAAACGACTTCAGGTCGAAATCCTTCACCTCGGCGACGAACTGCGTGGGATAGGTACGCGCGTCGAATATGGTAGTCGGGGCCATGCCAGGGTCGCCGGCCAGCAGCCGCTGCCAAGCCGCCTCCAGCCCGACCCCCAGCGGCGTGACCCAGCCCATGCCCGTGATGACGACGCGTCGGTTCATTCGGCCTTCCCTATTCGTGGAACCGCTTGACCACCAAAGTCGCATTCTGTCCGCCGCCCAAGGCGTACGCCGCGGAGAGAACCACGTCGATCCTGGCGTCCACCGGCCCAGCGGTGACCAGCTTCAGCCCGCATTCCGGATCAATCGGCGCACTGTTGATCGCCGGCGGAACCGTGGTGTTGTACAGCGCCAGCACCGCCGCGATGAAGTCCACCGCGCCGCTGCCCGCCCCGTTGTTGCCCAGCCCGCCTTTGACGCTCAACACCGGCACCTGGGCGCGGCGCTCACCGAGCACGTCCCGGATCGCCGCCGCTTCGAGCCGATCCCGCTCAATCAGCCCGCAGCCGGACGCGCCCACCAGATCCACCTGATCAGGGCCGACCTCGGCGTCTTTCAGCGCCTTCCGCAACGCCAACGCGAGTCCCCGCTCATCGGGCGGCAACTCACCCGGCCGGCCGGCATCACTGCTGGCCCCGGCTCCGACTATCTCGGCGTAGATCCGCGCGTCGCGCGCCAGAGCGTGCTCCAGCTCCTCCAGAACCACCAGCCCGCCACCCTCGGAAACGACCGTGCCATCGCGATCGGCCGCGAACGGGCGGCAGGCCGTCGCCGGGCTGTCATTCCGCGTGCTGAGCCGCTTCCCCAGGCACTGCCGCACCAGCGCCATCGGGTTGGTCTTGCTCTCCGCGCCGCCGCAGAGGCACACGTCCGCCGTCCCGCGCGCGATGGTGCGAAACGCCTCGCCGATGGCCAAGTGGCTGCTGGCCTCGCCGCAGGTGATCGTGTTGCTCGGCCCCTGGGCGTCGTGCACGATCGTGACGTGGCAGGCCAGCATGTTCGGCAGGAACTTGAGCAACCACAGCGGCGTGAGGTTGTTCATCCCCTCGGCCCCCCAGCGGGTCAAGCTGAATTGCCCATCCTCGACGGCGCTGCAAAACGCCTCGGCCAGCTCCGGCAGGTCGGCGCAGATCAGCCCGGCCCCGATGTTGGCGCCGAGGCGCGTGCTGTCAACGTTGCGATCCCCCTGCACCTCCCCGCGCTCCAGAAGGCACTTGGTCCGCAGGCCCGCGTCCTGCACCGCTTGATGCGCCGCCACGACCGCTAGCACGATGTCGCGGGCCATGATCTTGGCGGCTTTGCGATAGCTCTTGGGGACGTAGTCGGCGACCTTGATCCCGTCGATCTCCCCGCCGATCTGCGACTCGCAACGGGCCGGATCGAACGCCTGCAGGCAGCGAATGGCGCTGCGTCCTTCGAGCAGGGCGTTCCAAAAGTCCCTCGCGCCGACCGCCAGCGGCGTGACCGGCCCCAGGCCGGTGATGACGACCCGGCGGCGGCTCACAAACTCACCCTCGCGCCCCCCTGCTCGCGGTACGTCTTCAACAAAGCCATGAACTCGTCGGTGAAGACGAAGTTCTCCTCAGGGAACTCCAGCCCGCTGATGTTCTGGTCGATGTGGGAGAACACCATGTCCACCTCACCGACCAGCTCCGCCCCGCAGAAGATCCGCCCGGAGGTCATGGCGGCCGCACCGCTCATTTGCTCGAGCGTGGCTTCGTGCCGAACCTGCTGCCCGGGCGTGACCAGACTGTAAAACACGGCCCGCTTGACCTTGGCCAGGATCACCTTCTCCGAAAAGTTGTTGGCCTCACCGACCAGGATCCCCGCCGTCTGCGCCATCCCCTCGATCAGCAGGCTGGCCGGCATCACCGGATAGCCGGGGAAGTGATCGTGTAGGTAGTCCTCGGCGAGCGTGACGTTCTTAACCGCCACCGCCCGCCGGCCCGACTCGAACTCCTCAAACCGGTCGATCCAGATCCAGCGCACCAGGTGCCTCAGGCAGCATTCAATTTGGACTCGACGAAGCGGACGATCGTCCTGACCGTGAAGACGTCGGAGATCTTGTCGATGTCGGGATCGGCCTCGAACGCGGTCAGATCGGCGTGCGGCATGCTCTCCCGCAGCGCTTTCAGACCCACTTCGTTCATCTTCTTGTTCTGCACGTAATCGGGGTTGCTCAGGATGTCGCGGGGGATCAGCTCTTCCTGCGGGATCTTGATGCCGAAGGTCTTTTCCAGCCGAAAGACAATGTCGAGGAAGTCGATCGATTCGGCTCCCAGGTCGCCGGTGAGCGTGGCATCCTCGGTGACCTCGTCTTCCTCGACGCTCAACGCTTCCACCAGCGTCTCGCGAACCTTCCCGAAAATCTCCTCTTTACTCGGCGTCGGCATAGATGCCTACCTCCACTCGACAACGCGTGTTCTCGCGCTAGGGGCGCCCCGCCGCGCTCGCAGTCGGGCACCCCGCGCTCAACAGGCCGAACAGCGCCCGCAGGTGGGCACGAATCTGCTCGTCCAACTCCGCCAAGGCGGGGTTCCCATCCGCCAGGTTCAGGTGCCGCAGCGTGAACTGCGCTTTGACGATCGTGCGTCCGTCAGACGATCCGCAGGCGGCAAAGACGCTCTGTTCGTCGGTCAGCTCCTTGCAGTCCGATTCGATCGTCAACACCTGCCCCGGGACGATGAAATTTTTATAGGTAACGTTTCGGGCCTCTTTCAGCAACACCAGGCTGGCGGCGAAATCCAGACTGGCCCGCACCAGCCACGCCGACGCCTGGACCATGGCCTCCAGCATCAATACCCCCGGCAACACAGGAAACCGGGGAAAGTGGTCGCCCAGGTACTCCTCGGCCAGCGAGAGGGCTTTGTGCGCCACGATCCGCCGCCGCGGCTGCAGCTCGCTGATTCGATCCACCAGGATGAACTTCACGTACAGACCCTGTTCGGCCACCCACCGGCCGCGTGACACTACACATCACCCCTCAGCGCGCATCGTCACCGACACGCCGCCCGCCATGCTGCCGGAGCTGGTTGATGCGGGATTCTACTGCTTCCGGCCCCTGCGTTCCAGTCAGACGGGCAGTCCG
>JAUWXH010000358.1 GCA_030616465.1 Planctomycetota bacterium
CCCCCGCTTACAACCGCCACCGATCGCTCGGTTGCCGTACGACAACAACCACGGGGATCAGCCTGGGCGGCTCGCGGCAGCCGCGCCAAAACTGCTCCCATACCCGACTCGGCATTATAGGTGCACGTGCCCGGGCGACAAGCAAGAGGATCTGCTGGTTGTCGTCGCTTCGTCGCCGCGACAGACGCTTACGGCTCGGTTTGGATCAGGCTGAAGCTGGTAAACGGCGTTTGTTCCCAGGACCGCGCCCAGCCGCGGTCCCAGAAGCGGTAGCCGATATCCTCCCGCCGCACCCGCTTGACGAAGTCGAACCAGCCGAAGTCGCCGACTAGTGTTGGATCCTCGATGGCCGCGAACAACAGCTCGCCGTTCCCGGGCCTCTTGAACTCCGCCCGGCTGGGCCTCTTGCCTGGGACGAGTGTACCGAGGTTCAGTTGAATGCCACCGGGCCCTCCTTGCCACCGGCCGGCCAGCGTTGGCACACACCACACGCCGGCCCGACGCCATTTGGAGTCCGGCCCGTCCGGCTCGGCCGGTGCCAGGATGTCCCGCAGTCGGGCGGCTTGGTCAACCGGCGGGGCCTGACGTGCGTCCAGATTTTCGACCGCCCGCGGCCGGATGCGCACCTGCTCCCAGCGCGTGAGCCATAACGGCCCGTCCGGTGCAATGACCACCCCGAACGAACCCTTCTCCGGCCGGGCGGAAGCTGTGAGCCGGTCCCCAAACGCCTCTCCGAGCAGCCGCTCGCCCAACGACTCGTCCGTGGAATAAATTTCTCGAAACGCGGCCGGTCTCGAATATGCCATGAGGTCGACCGTCGGCATGACTTGCCAGACCTTCGTCGCCGTCACCGCGGTGATGACGTCGTCGGCGTCCGTGGCGACCTGCCAGCCGAGGCCATACACGAACTCGGGCGTCATCAAGTACTCCACGAACACAACCGGGAACGGGTCCACCGTGCGGTTCGGGGCGATCAGCGCCTGCAATCCCCGGCTGAGGGCAACGAGCCGGGCGTGCGGGTCCGCGCCTGCGTCAAGGAACTCCGCCGCGACCTGGTAGCTGTCAGCCTCGAACCGGGCGATCTTGTTCGCTGCCACATCGCCCAATGTCTCCACGAACGCGCCGATGTCCGGCTGGTCCGACGCAGCGAGCTCGGCGAGGCGCTCTTCGAGCGTTGCCGGCGCCGCCGGCGTCGTCTCAGTAGGGTCGCCGTACTTCAACGCGGCAGCGTCCCATTCCCAGTGATACTGCCGCGTTTTGCCGCCCACTGCAACTTCGGCGCTGAGGTCTTGCGGCCCGCTCTGCGCCCGAAACACCTCCGTCGCCACGCGGAGTTTCTCCGCCAACGCTTGCAGCGCCTCGGTCTGTCGGCGTTGGCGAAAGTCTTTGTCTTCCGCGAGAGCGCGCAGCGATGCGGTGATGGCCGCCTTGGCTTCCGACGCTATCAACGCCGACGTGTCCCAGCCGAGCACCCCTTCGACCAGCCGCAGACCGGCCGGAATCCGCAGGTGCGCCGCGGCCGGCGCGCCCTGGGCGCCGACCGTGACCTCCACCGCTACCGCAAACGTCTCGGCGGACTTATCCTTCAGCGACGCCAGCCCGAGCAGTTGACACCTGTTGAAGTACTCCGACCCCGTTGCCCCGGCTGCCGGAGCCAACAAACCCCGAATGTTCGGCCAACCCTCCACTAGGCGGTCGCGGGTGGCGTCCTCAGCCGCGAGGCGTTGCAGCGCGGTGCGAATACTCTTCACCGCGCGGTCCCGATCCAGCGTGTACGTGAGCCTTTCAACATTCCACGTAAGCGGCAGCGTAGCTAGCAGTTGATCGCCCGCAATGTGAAGGGTGAACGTGACCTGCTCGCCGCCGGCCGAATCGCCCGGTGCCTTGATTATCGTCCCCTTCGGTATGCTCAGCCCCGCGGTGGCGCGCTGAACGGCCGGCGCCAACTGATGCTGCTGTATTTCTTGCAGGTACCGGGCGAACGCGGACCTCGTCTCATCGTCGGCCTCGAGCGTGCGTCCAGTCAGGCGTCCGCGGAACTGGAAGCGGGCTTGGGGGGGCGGATCGCCCGCCAGCCAGGCCGCGACCGCCAGCGTCACGCTGCCGGCCGGCACGTCAACTTCCAGCAGCTTGGCGTCGGCCCCCTCCTTTGAAAGCCTCACCGCACCGTTGTACGCCGCAGCGAGCTCGATCGTCAGGCCCTCCGCTTCGGTCAGCGCCCGCAGCGCGTCGATCTGAAGCCGGAAATGAGGCACCACCTGTTCGACCGGCGGCAAGTAGCGGGCGTCTGCCTGGTCAAAGCTCACCGGCGAGAATGGGCGCAGATTGCGGCCCTTCCAATTCAGCTCGAGCACGTATTTGCCGTCATCGTCCGCGTTGAGGCCTTCAGCCTCGACTCCTTCCGGCAACGCCGTCCGCAGCGCACGGAGGTATTCCGGTGCCACTTCCTCCGCGGAAGGCGGCGGCGGCGGGTACAGCTCTTCGCGCCACTCGTCGCGTAGTGACAAGCCGGCCAACTCGTCTTCACCGATCGTCGCTAAGCCCATTTCCGTATTGCTGCTCTCGTCGCGGGCGAGGACTTCGGTGGGCACTCGATCCGGCGGGTCGAAGCGAATCACATAACGCGGTGCCGGTTTGTCGGGGCGATCCGCCGCCGCCCGAGCCGCATCCACCGCTTCCTGCAGTCTCTGTCGGGCCGCTTCGATTTCTTCCGGCGAAGGTCCGGGCGGAGGAGGTCGGGGCGGGAAGAGGACCTCTTGTACTTCCGGTGTGAGCGTGAAGCGCGCCAGCTCATCGGCTGAGGCAAGGTCTGCCAAACGTTTGGTGTCGCCGCCCTCTTCCTCTTTGGCGGTTAGCGTTGTCGGGAAGCCGTCCGACCGGTCGAACGACAAACGCCAATCGGGTGTGAGACGCCCGGCGGCGACCGCGGCAGCCCGCGCCTCCTTCAACTCCTCCTGGAGTCGGGCCAGCGCTGCCTCAATCCGGTCCGCATCGGTGGTCTCCACGACGGCCGGTAGCGTCGCCGGTTCAACCACCACCTGCGCCGGCTCCTGCCCACCAGGGATCAGGGTCAACACCACCCAGATCACAGCGATCCCGCCGATCGATCCTGCCACCACGATCGGCAACCGCGAGCGTTTCGGCTGCGGGAGCGCCTCGAACCGTTGCAGCAATTGCTCGGCCTGGTTCTTGTGGTCGCTTGTCGCCAGTGGGTCGGCCGTGATAGTCCCGATACGCTCGGGGAATCGCTTTGCCCGCCGGCCACGCTGTTCCAGCTCCGCCGTCAGCTTGCCAAGATCGGCACTGATCTGCTCGCGCCGACCGGCGATGCGCCTCTCGGCCTGCTTTTTCAAACCTCTCAGACGATCGGCCGCCAACGCGGGGATCGAGGAGTCCT
>JAUWXH010000002.1 GCA_030616465.1 Planctomycetota bacterium
GCGTCACGGGTTAATCGATCCGGCGGTGGCGCGGTTGCTCGACCACGAGGAAGCCGCCCGGCTGAAGGCTCTGCCGTTGTTCAAAGTCGGCAACCGTCTGACCGTGGCCATGGCAGAGCCGCAATCGCTTCCGAGCATCGACCGGCTGGCGAGCCTGACCGGCTGCGAGATCAACCCCGCGCTGACCCTGGAAAGCAACCTGGTCGAGTACCAGGAGAAGTACCTGGGCGAGCAGGTCGATGTGGACTCGTTCCTGGTCAACCTGACCGACAGCGACGTGGAGGTGATCGAGCGGGAGACGGTCGATGAGGGGCCGGCGCATGAGATCGGCCGGATGGTCGAGGGGAGCCCGGTCATCAACCTGGTGAACCTGGCCGTTCTGACCGCCGTCCGCGACGGGGCCAGCGATATCCACATCGAGCCCACCAAGAAATCCACGCGGATTCGCTACCGCATCGACGGGCGCCTGCGCGAGCTGATGTCCCCGCCGGCCGGGATGCACGCGGCCATCATCTCGCGCGTGAAAGTCATCGGGAAGATGGACATCGCCGAACGTCGGCTGCCGCAGGAGGGACGCGTGCACGTCGTCGCCGAGGGACGCGAGATCGACCTGCGCGTCTCGTCGATGCCGACGCTGCTCGGCGAAAAGATCGTGATGCGTATTCTGGACAAGCAAAACCTGGACGTCTCGCTGGAGGCGCTCGGGCTCGGCGCGCACCAGTTGGCCACGTTTCGGCGGATCTTCTCCAAGCCGTACGGGATTGTACTGGTCACGGGCCCGACGGGCAGCGGCAAGACCACCACGCTTTATTCAGTCCTCGATCTGCTTTCATCGCCGGAGAAGAACATTGTCACGATCGAGGACCCGGTTGAGTACCAGCTCGACGGGATCAACCAGATTCAGGTGAACGACGCCGTCGGGCTCACGTTCGCGCGGACGCTGCGTTCGATGCTGCGGCAAGACCCGGACGTCATCATGGTCGGGGAGATCCGCGACGAGGACACCGCCCGCGTGGCGATCCAGGCGGCCCTGACCGGACACCTGGTGTTGTCCACACTGCACACCAACAGCGCGCCCGGCACCTTCGTGCGCCTGACCGACATGGGCGTCGAGCCGTACTTGCTGGCCTCAGCGTTCAACGGAGTGATCGCGCAGCGGCTGGCCCGGCAGATCTGCCCGCATTGCCGCACCTCGTATTACCCGCCCGATAGCGCCTTGGCCGACGCCGGTTGGCTCGGCGACAAGGAGCGCGTGTTCTTCAAGGGCGAGGGGTGCAACCAGTGTCACGACAGCGGGTTTCGCGGACGCGTCGGGATTTTTGAGATTCTGGAAGTCACGGACGGAGTGCGGCAGTGTCTGCACCACGCGACCGAGGAGGAGGACCTACGGACGTTCGTACGCCGGCACGGCTGGCGCCCCCTGCGCGAGGAGGGTCTGGGGCTGGTCGAGCGGGGCGTCTCCACGCTGGAAGAGGTGCTGCGTGTCACGCACATGGAAACCGAAGGTCGTACGCGGGCCGAGACGCAGGCGGCAGAGCTGACCGCGCTGAGTCAATAGGTAACGAGTCATGCAGTTTGTATACGAGGCCATGACGGGCGACGGTCGCACGGTTCATGAGAACCTTGAGGCCGCCAGTCACCGCGAAGCCGCCGAAACCCTGCGCAGCAAGGGGCTCTTCCTCATGCGGCTGGAGGAGAAGCAGGCGGCCCCGCGCCGGGTTGGTGCGCATCGCTTCAAGCTCGGCGGCCGCGCGGCCAAGACGAGTGACCTGGTCATCTTCACTCGTCAAATGAAGATGTTGCTGGAATCGGGCTCGGCCGTGGTCCCGGCACTGGTGGCGATCGAACAGCAGTCTGCCAAGGCGGCCTTCCGCGCGATCGTCCGTCAGATTCGCGAGCACGTGGAACAGGGCGGGAGCCTGAGCGAGGCATTCGGCGACCGGCCGGACATCTTCAAGCCGGTGTTTTGCAGTATGGTGGCCGCCGGGGAGGCCACCGGCACGCTGCCGGAAGCGTTCGCCCGTCTCGCTCAGCTCGTGCAGCAACAACAGCAAGTGCGTAGACAACTGGTGGGGGCCATGATCTACCCGCTGGTGCTGCTAGGGCTCACGTCGGGGTTGATGGGGGTGCTGTTCGGGTTCGTGATCCCACGCTTTCGGCAGTTATTTGAGAGCCTCAACATGACCTTGCCGCTCACCACGCAGATCATGTTCGAGATCTCCGACAAGCTGCGGGTCTATTGGCCGGTTGTGCTGGGCGGGGTGATCGGGCTCGGCGTGGCCGGATACCTGATGTTTCGCTCCCGGCAGGTGCGGGAGAAGCTGGACGTGCTGCTGCTGCGGGCTCCACTGGTAGGCCGGCTGATCGCGCGTATCGTCATGGCCCGCGTGCTGCGGGTCTGGGCCGCGATGCTGCGCAGTCATGTGCCGCTGCTCGAAACGATCGAGTACTCCAAGGCCGCCGTCACCAACGTCGCCCTGCTGCAGTTGGTCGATCAGGTGCAGGAATCGGTCTCCTCCGGCGGGCGTATCGGGCGTGTGCTGGGTGATTCGCCGCTGGTGGAACCGGTCGTGGCGTCGGCGATTTCGACCGGTGAGGAAAACGGTCGGCTGGGCGAGGCGGTCGAGTTCGTGTCCAGTTGGATGGACGACGACAACTCGCAACTGATTTCAGGGGCGGCGCGGCTGGCCGAGCCGGCACTGGTGGTGTTTATGGGTCTGATCGTGGCCGCAGCCGCGTTGGCACTGTTCATACCGCTGTTCGACATTGCCGCCGGCGGCTAAATGATCGCGAGTTAAAGGGGTCATGTAGCAATGCTGAGTCGCCTTCGATCACATCGCTCGGCGATCACGTTTGACCTCGGCAGAGCGGGGATCCGCGCGTACCAGCTGCAGTCCCGCGGCGGGCGATTGTCCCGGTGCGATTCCTTGCAGCTCGATCTTTCCCCGGACAGCGCGGCTGAAGAGGAAGAGACCGCCCCTCGTCCGGATTCCGGCCGACTGGCCCGCCTGGTCGGGCAGGGCAGTTTCTGCGGGCGTGAGATCGCGGTGATCCTGCCGCCGGCCGACGTCCAGTTCCAGGCCTTCCGCTTGCCCGAGCGGGTGCTGAGCGAGGGGGACGAGCGTATTCAGGCCGTGTTGAAGTGGGAGGTCTCGCGCGAAACCCGCAGCGAGCCCGGCGATCTCGAAGTCCGACACTGGCTGCTGCCGCCCGGGCATCACCAGGGTCTCAACGTCATGACCGCTGCGGTCGCCACCCGTCAGGCCGTGCAGTGGTTCGAGCTCTTCGCTCGGCACCACCTGTACCTGCGACGCCTTGACGTCTCGCCCTGTGCCATCGTTCGGGCCGCCTGCCAGGTGTGGACGCCCGCCGAGAACGAGCTGTGGGGTATCCTCGACATTGGCTTCCACCAGGCCAGCCTCACGATCGTTGTCGGTCACACCCCCACCTATATCCGCTCACTCTCGGCCACCACGGACCAATGGACTCGCCAACTGGCCACGGCCCTCGACGTCCCCGGCGCCGTGGCCGAGCGCCTCAAACGCGAGCACGGGATTCGGCCCGTCGAGCGGGGGTTCCGACGCTCAACGGGAGAGGGGGCGCTGCTCGAGCAGCTTGATGCGGAGGCGTTGCCCGGCGTGTTTTTCGGGCTGCTGCGCGAATCACTCGACACGCTCGTCCAAGATGTCAACCGATGCTTTTCCTACGTCTTGCAGAACTTCACGGACTTGAACGTCAGTCGGCTGTTCCTGGCGGGCGGCGGCGCCCACTTGCGCGGGTTCGCTTCGTTCCTGGACATGCAGCTGGGCCTATCCGTCTTCCCCCTGACCACCAGCGTTGACCAGGAGCATGCCGAGGGCATAGGGCAGCCGGAGTCTTCGGGGCCGGCCTGCAAGCTGCCGGCAATCGAGTTCGGCCCGACGGTGGCCGCCGCGGTCGGCGGCGCCATCCTCGATTTGGAGGCCGCATGAGCACTTCGGTGAACCTGGTCCCGCTCGTCTGCCTCCACGCCAGGGCGCGCGCCAAACGCCGCAACACCTGGACGTTCCTCACGCTGGGTGCCGGCGTGTTCGTCTTAAGCGTCTGGCTGGTCAGCGGAACGGCTTCCAGTGCCGTCAACCGTGCCAGCCGACGCCTGGGCGAAGCGCAAGCGCGCCAACTGGCTTTGAACCACGAGCTGGCCGACGCGACCGGCGCCCGAACCGCGCTCATCGACCAGCTTCGTCTGTTGTCCGACATGCAGCAGGAGCAGCCGTGGGCCCGGCGGCTGGCCGTGCTGGCGGCGGAAATCCCGCCCGGCGTCGTCCTTACGCAGGTGACGGTCGACGCCCAGGCGCTACGCTCGCCGGCCAGCTCCGAGCGCCGCTCGCCGCCGGCGCGTCCCGCACCGGCTGCCGAGCGGAACACCAGCCCAGCAGTCGCCGGCCCCGCCGGCCGCCGGCAATCGCAGCCGCTCACCGTTCAACTCAGCGGCGTCGCGGTCGATCACGATGAGTTGGCTCGCCTGATCGAAACCCTGCGGCGCAGCGAGGGCTGGGGCCAGGTGGAACTGATCCGCGCCGACCGGCGCCCCTTTCTGAACGGCCTGGCGGTGGCCTTCCAACTCCAGTGTGAAAGCCGGGAGGCCACACCATGATCGTCTGCAAGAAACCCTGCACGCTCTACGACGTGGACCTGGCCGGCCTGAGCGCGCTGACCGTGCTCGGTTTGCTGACCTACTTTGCCGTGGTCGTTCCCATACGGACACATTGGGACACCTACCGCGACCTTTCCGCCCGGCAGAACTTCAGCGAAACGGTCTTGCGTCAGACCGGCAACCAGCTGCGAAAAGTGGAGGCGGACACGGCCCGGCTGCAAGCCGCGATTGCCACGTTGGCCCGGCAGGTCCCACAACCGGGTTGGTTGCCGCAGTTCCTGAGTCGCGCGACCGTCCTGGCGGAAGGCACGCAGTTGGAGGTGTTTCAGGTCATTCCCCACGCGACGCAAGTGGTGGACGAGTGTCTGGTCGCCGACATTGAGATGTCCGGGCGCGGGCACAGTCTGGACTTCATCCGGTTTCTCGACGCCCTGGGCCGCGAGAATCCCTATCAGTCGCTACGGCAGTTCTCGATCACCCGCCGAGAGGAGTCCGACGACGGCCTGTGCGACTTGTCCTGGACAATTCGGCTGCGCATGCTCCCGGCGGCGTCGCCGGGGCACACCGAGGGGCAGTTATGAGACCGATCTCGCGCCGGCGCAAACTCCTGGGTACGGCGTTGGGGGTGGTGGCGGCCGGATGGCTGGCGGACTTTTTCGCCGGGGGCGGGGAACCCGCGGCGGTGCGTGCCGCGGTTCCTCCGGAAAGCACACCAACAGCGGACGCGATGGCCCCCGCCGACAACGTGCCGGATCTCGATGAGCTCTTGAGCGCCCTGGAGGGCTCACCGACCGCGTTGCCGGACCTGGAGCTGGACAAGCTGACGCGTGACCCGTTTGTGCCCACGACGGTCTTGAGAGCCGCCTGTCGTGTCGCTGAGTCGGAGCGCGTCGAAGAGGCCGCGGAAGGGGAAGACCAGCGGCCGGCCGGAGTCCCCTTCGAGCAACGCCATCGGCTTCAGGGCGTCCTGACGGGTCAGCGTCCGCTGGCGTTCATCGACGGGAAGTTGTTTGCGGTTGGGGCGCGGCTGGAGGGCTACACTCTAATCCGCATCGAGCGAGACCAGGTCGTTTGCCAGCGGGGTGAGCAGCAGGTCGTGCTCACACTTGGCGAGCGGGGCGAGTGATTCGGGCCGGATTGTCCGGGGAAGCGGGCCGGCGCTCGCGGGTACAGCAGATTATCGGCAGAACCCCGACGGGCTCAAAGTTGTTTTACTAAAGGCCCTGCCCGCTGAGGACGATGCCTAGCCCGTAGACATACTATTGGTGCGTGGAACGGCCCCGGCCCGGATGTGTTCTCTCGTGCGATGCCATTCCACGCAATGGGAGTCAAAGACAATGCGAGGCATCAGCCAGAAACGTCGGACCGGTTTCTCTCTGGTGGAGTTGGTCGTGGTCATCGTGATCATCGCCATCCTGGCGGCGATGGCGATCCCGCGCCTCAGCCGTGGCAGTGCCGGTGCCGGCAGGTCGGCCACGATGGGCAATCTGGCCATGATCCGCAGCGCGCTCAACCTGTACTATGCTGAGCACAACAGCAACTACCCCGACACGGACGAGGCCACGGTCACCGCCCAGCTCACGCAGTACAGCGACGTGAACGGCGGCACCTCGGCCACCAAGGTGGGTGTGTTCGTGTACGGCCCGTACCTGAACAGCGTTCCGATCTGTCCGGTCGGAGAGAACGCCAGCAGCAACGGCATCCTCCTCGACACTACCAACACCCCGCCGCAGGTCAATACCTCCGGCGGCGAGGGTTGGGTCTACAATCCCAACACGGGTGAGTGGCTCGTCAATAGCACGCAGCCGGACGACCAAGGCACGGCGTGGAACACGTACTAAGACGGGACCGGCGCCTTCCCGGCTAGGGGTCCGCGTCTGCGGAAGCTCCACCAGCTCCGCAGACCAGCGGGGGGACACACGGCAAGCTGACCATGACGGTCAGCTTGTTTTTGCGCTGAACTGCAAGGGGGGCCGCTATTCCTCGGAAGGGGCCGGGTCGTTGCGAGTGGTGGCGACCGGGGTGGCGCTCAGGATCGCACTAGCAACGGGATTCCCGCTATCGTGGTGGCGTTCGAGAAGGCGGTTTGCCAGGGTGGCGGCTAGCTCCTGGTCGCCGGAACGGGACGCCAAGGCGGCGGCCAGCTCTAGCGACTGAGCGTTGTCCGGGTCGATCCGGAGCGCTCGCCAGGCGGCTTGGAGAGCACGCTCGAAGCGTCCCTGTCCGACGAGCACGCGGGCCAGCAGCCGCCAGGCGGCAGCCTGGCCCTCATCCCGTCGCAGGACGATCGCCACGTGCGTGTGTGCCGCGTCGATGCGGCCGTCTTCCAGCAGACAATCTGCCAGCGCCAGCCGCAGACAGTCGGACGGCTCAGACCCTACGGGCTGGAGGCCCGTGCCGTCCTCTTCGACGAGTTGCTCGAAGATCGGCGTCGCCTCGCTCAGGCGTCCGGCCTGGTAGAGTGCCATTGCCAGCCGCTCGCGTATGCTGCGATCGGCGGTGTTGGTGCCGATCACCTTGGACCAGGCGGTTGCCGCTGCGTCCGAGTCGCCCAAGTGCTCGTGGCACTCGGCCCAGGCCGCCTGGTACGCGCCGGTCCATCCGAACTTTTCCTGCCCTGAGCGAAGTTGATCCAGCGCCTGTTCGGTTTGCCCCAACTGCAACAAGGCCTGGACCACGGCAACGAAGTAGGCGATCTCGTCCGGGGCCTGCCGGCTGGCGCGGGTGAAGTGCTCCAGGGCGGCGTCCCAGCGCTGGCGCTGTTGCCAGACGATGCCCAGCAGATACTCCGCCTCTGCTTGGGCCGGCCCTTCCAGCGTGGCGTTTTCAAGAACCTGCTGGGCTTTGTGGGTGTCGCCGTTGGCCAGATGAACCCGTGCTTGCAGCGGAACCAGCTCGGCGAGCGTGGGGTTGAGGCGGTAGGCCTCGGCGAGTTCGCCCGCGGCGTCTGCCACGTTGCCCGCCTTCAACTGGTCCGCCGCCAACGTCACCTTGACCTGGGCGCGGACGGCGTTCCAGCGTCCGGTCGCCTGCTGTTTCGCCTGTTGGTGCGTGGCCTGGCAGCCGCCGAGTGTGAGCAGGGCCAGGGCGATACCGAGTACCCGCCGGCAGCGTTGGACCTCCGGGCCAGACGCCCGACGTCGGGCCCGCGGACCCGACGCTATGCGACCTGTGCGGCGAGTCATGGGGCGGGCTCCGAGTTCACTTCGGTCGGCGGGAAGCGGTCAAGGACCGAATCGAGGCGCGGGCGGCCGAACAGCTCGTCCTGGCATTCGGTCCTGCCGGAATCCTGCTCCCCGCGGATGAGATCCAGCAGGAAAGTCCGCATGCGCGTGCCTTCGTCATCCCAGAGACGGCGACCGAGCAACCGCTCCTTGAGCTTCAGTGCGGCCAGGTGCTTGGGGTTGTTGTGCAGGGCCATCCGCACGTTGAGCAGGGCTTTCTCCAGGTCGTCGCGCTCCGCCTGGCAAAAGGCCTCCTGATAGAAGGCCTGCGCCAGACGCTCGCGCCCGAGGCCCACCAGCCCTTTGCGGCTGCCCACGCGAATGCGTTCCACGTCATCGAGCAGGGCGGCGTAGCGCGCCTGCTCCTTGTCGGTGTTTTTGAGAACGTGCACGGTCAGCAGGATGATGACTTCCTCGCGGACGGTTCCCTCGGTCGCGCTTTGGAAGAGCAGACCCAGACCGGGAATGTTGCCCAAAACCGGGACCTGGCTTTTGGAGCTGATGGTTCGCTCGCGGAACAGGCCCGCGATCAGGATGGTATGCCCGTCGTCCACCAGGATGCTGGCGTGCGCCTCGGTGGTCTCCTCGAAGGGCAGGTTCGCCGCGGTGAGTCCCCCGTTGCTGTCCTTGGGGTGCACCTCCAGGCGGACGGTGTCGTCGTCATTGATGCAGGGTATGAAGCGGATCTGCGTTCCGGTTTCGAGGAACTCGACGCTCTGGATCGCGGCCGTTTCGGTGACGGTGGTGGTCAGATAGCCGTCACGCCGTCCGACCTGGACCGAAGCTTCCTGCTTGTTCAGAGCGACTATCTTGGGGTTGGCGACCACGACCACATCGGTGACCTCTTCCAAGGCTCGGACAAACGCGGCAACGTTGTTGCGGATGATCCCGAACGAGAAGCCGCCGCCCGGTCTAAGGCTGGCGGTCAAGTCGGTGCCGACGTTGAAGGTGGTGTGCTCGAAGTCGATGGGCGGCGTCGGTCCCAGGGTCAGGTTCTGCGAACCGATGCTGGTGCTGGAGACGTCCAGGAAATCGACCCCGCCCAGCAGGGTGAAGTCGATGCCGAACTGGTTGTTCTCGGTCAGCGTGGCCCGCAGGATGGTCGCCTCGATGAGGACCTGCTTGGGGCGCACGTCGATTTGCTGGAGGAGCTGTTCGATCGCAGTAAGCCGCTCCGGGGTGTCGGTTACGATGAGATAGTCGCTTCCGACCTCTGTGATCTCCACGATTGACTTGACCGCCCCTGACCCTCCCGCGCTCCCGCTGACCGTTAGCGAACCGGCCGGGCCCAGAAGCGCCTTGACCGCCGTGGCCGCCTCGATCTTGGTGATGTAGCGCAGCTTGAAGAGGCGCGTCAGCGGCGGCGGCATCTGAGCGGTAATCTCCTGAGGCGTCCCGACGAAGAAGGTCTTGCCGAGCTGCCGGTAGCCGTACTGGTTGGGCGTCAAGATTGCGTCCAGCGCCTCGGTGAGCGTCACCCCGTAGAGGTTGGCGGAGATCTTGCCCTGCACGCTCGTGCTGGCGACGATATTGGTGCGGGCTTGATAACTGAGCATTTCCAGGATCGCGCCGATCTCCGTGTCGCGCACGTGCACGTCAACCAGCCCGGTGTCGGTAATGGTGACTTGATCGAGACGTGTCGGCGTCGAGGCGGGCGCTTCCTGTGACGAAGCTGCGGTACCTGCCGCCGGGGCGCTCGGTTGTGAGGTGGGGGTGTCCGGCTCACGTTCATCGCCGGCCAGGACCGCTGCCGGCCAGGCGATGGCGACCACGACCAGGCTCCACCGGCTCAGGCGGGGCGCCGCCGCAGCACGTGCCGGGCGGGGAGATTCGCAGGCTCGCCAGCGGTTACCGGGCAATGTTGTCACCGCGCATTCGGGTGGACTACCGTTTGGGGCAGGCCGAGTGCTCGAGACCTACCACGCCGCTCCCTCGTAGATCGGAAGCACGTTATCGGCATCTTCAAGAAATGTGGGGCGTGCACCGGACGGGGCCGCGCCCGTGCAGGAACGTGGTCTGGTCTGGCGGCGGCAATCGCGGTGTGGCGGCAGCCGGCCGCGGGCAGGCCTGCGCGTGAGAGGACGGCCGCTCGGCGGACGAGACGACCGATAAAAAGCGGTTCGGCCAAGGTCTTCACGAGGCGTGGGCTTCAGCCCGCGCGGCCCCGACCCGCACGCGTCCGGGGCTGTCTGGTCCAACCTCCGCTCGAGAACGGGCCGCGTGAAACGACCGGGGAGGTCACAACGCCGGTTCGATCGGGCGCAAACATGGACGGCTCGCCGGCGACGCTACGCCCACCGGTCATGCCCGCCGAACCAAAGTAGGCCTCCACCCTAGACGATATCACGACAGGGTTGGGTGCCGTCAGACTCTGCCCGAGGGATGCCGATATGCGCGTGTGCGCCAAGCCAATCCGGGCCCGGCCCCGAAGGTCGCCGGCCGACCGGCCGCTGTGCGGGGGGTTCAGCTTAGTCGAGCTGGTGATGGTCGTCGTCATCATCGCCATCCTCGCTGCGATGGCCGTCCCGCGCTTCGGCGACTCTCTTGCGCACCGGCGCGTCGAGGCCGCGGCCAGGCGCATCGTCGCCGATCTGGCGCTGGCCCAACGGCGGGCGAAGGCCACCAGCGCCAGCCAGACGGTCACCTTTAACACGGGCGAACATATGTACGTCATCGAGGGTGCGCAGGACTTGGACCACCCCAGCGACGTATACAAGGTATCGCTATTGGATGACCCCTACGGAGCGGCGATCGTCACAATCGACTTGGGTGCGGACACCCCGAGGAAGATCGTTTTTGACGGCTACGGCGTGCCGGACAGCGGCGGGACGATCGTCGTTGAAGCCAGCGGGAATCAGAAGACCGTGACTGTCGACCCAGACACCGGCCGGGCTACCGTCCAATGACCGCTTGTGAGACCTCTCTTACCCTGACGTTAAGCGCGCCGACGCGCGGGCGAGGCTTCACGCTGGCCGAACTGGTCGTGAGCATGGCCGTCATGAGCGTTCTCATGGTCGGCCTGGGGTCCGCGATCCTGATCGCCAGCCATGCGCTGCCCGACGGTGAGAGGGCGGCAACCCGGATCGTACAGAGCGCCACCGTGGCCGGTCAGATCGTCGAGGAGCTCCGTTCCGCGATTTGGATTCGAGAGCATACCGCCACGAGTGTCGAGTTCGCGGTCCCCGACCGCGATGGCGACGGCAACGCCGAGAGAATCCGCTACGCCTGGTCGGGCACTTCCGGCGACCCGCTCACGCGGCAGTACAACGGCGGTAAGGTCGTCGATGTCCTGGACGACGTTAACGAGTTTGATCTTGGCTACGACCTGAAGGCGGTGACCGAGGAGTACCCGGGGGTACCCGTGGAGGGTGCGGAACAGGAGCTGGCCAGCCACGGCGACGTATACGGCGATGCGAACAGCTTCCCCATCCAGAAGGATGAGTGGCCGGGGCAGTACTTCAAGCCGACACTGACGGGCGACGCCCTCAGTTGGCGCGTTACAAAGGCCCATGTCTACATGAGGGCTGACGGACCGCATATCGAGGAGACCGCCGTAGAGCTGCGCCTGCCCGACGGGAACCGGCTTCCCACCGACGCGATCCTGGACGAGTACGCTCTTCCCGAGAGCAGCCTTCACGACTGGTACGAGTGGCACGAGATTCCATTCAGCAAGGTGCCCGACCTCAGCCCGGGAAGCGGACTCTGTCTGGTCTTGAAGAATGCGAGCGGTGGCGGCGTCTCGGGTAGAATCCGGTACGACGACGGCGGCGGTTCGGGTGGCATCAATACCAAAGACGGCGGCAGCTCGTGGTCCTACTTCTCTAACATCGCGAGGCTCCACTACGTCTACGGCACGGTGAGCACGCCCGGGCCTCCACAGACGGCCACACGCTACTACGTGACCGGCGTCCGTGTGGCCATGCAGGCAGGTAGTGATCCGGGCGCGCGCGTCGTCACGACCGCGCAGACCCTCAATCGCCCCGAGTTGCTCTCGGGCTTGTGGGAAGCCGACTTCGAGACTGACCCGAGGTTGGACCACAACGGCGATGGGAACGACGACTGGGTGGTCGGCATGGGCGCATTCAACCCAGCGTCCCTCGTCGATGGCGTCTGGCACGTGGACTCGAAGCTGGAAAGCTCTCCAGGTAATGATTATGTCAGACTGACGACCGCCGAGGTGCGCTTCCGCAATACCAGCGTCGGTGGCATGGGGGCCGTGTTCAGGATCAACGCCGACTGGTCCGGGGGGACCTATGCACCGATTCAGGTTTTCCTTCAGTTGCAGACGGACAACACACAGACGCTAACCGTGTTCAAGGCGCTCAACGAAGCGACGCTGGCGGAGTTGATCCGCGTGACCGGCCTCTCTAGCGGTTTTGTCAGCTTAAGACTCGTCATTGATCCGGACCTCGATACGGTGAGCGTCACGGTGGGTGGTATGCACCGCGGCACGTACCGATACAGCAAGTTCCCTCCGCCAGCAGGGAAACGCTACGTCAGCATGGCCGCGCACATTAGCACCAGTGAGTACGACTACGTATCCGTACGCGTCGCGGAATAAGGGCATCGTTCATGAGTCTTCTGTCCCGGCATAGCCTGAGCGAGTGCCGCGCCCGGCGGGGCCTGACCCTGGCCGAAGCGGTCGTCTCGATGCTGATCGTCAGTGTCATGCTCGTAGCCGCCCTCAACACCGTCGGTGCCTCGCGGACGACGCAGAAGAAGACCGCCGATCGCAGCCGTGGGTTCCTGCTGGCCGAAAACCTGATGTCCGAGATCCTCCAGCAGGCCTATGAGGCTCCGGACCTCGCGCCCGGCAGCTTTGGACTCGAGGGCGCTGAGGTAGGCGACGGCAGCCGAAGCCTCTGGGATGACGTCGACGACTACGACGGCTGGTCGGCCTCCCCGCCACAGCAAAAGGACGGCACTGAGCTCGGCGAGTTCAAGGGGTGGACGCGCAGCGCGGAGGTGCGGTGGGTGAACCCCGCAGTATCATTGAGCGTGTCAGGCACAGACACCGGTGTCAAGCGGGTCGTCGTCACTGTAACGGACGGCGCTACGGTCGTCGTTTCGCTGGTTGCCATTCGGACGGACGCCCTGCAATTCGTCCCGGAGTTTGACTGATGCGGGCCAGACGGCGTTGTCGTCGCGGCGGTATGTATGTGGCGGTGCTGATGACCGCGATGATCGTGGCCGTGATCGGCATCTCCGCACTGACGATCACGCGCATCGAGCTCCGCTCGGCCGAGGGCGCCAAGGACACGATCGAGGCGCGCTTCTACGCTCAGTCCGCGCTTGAGATCAGTTCGTATTTGATCAATAAGGACCGGAACTGGCGGACCACCTACTCCAACGACAGTTGGGTAGCAGAGCAGCCGATCGGTAACGGCACATACACCTGGAAACTCGTGGACGAGCGGGACGCTGACCTGGCGAACGACCCCAACCGGCCGGTGCGGCTGTACGGCAAGGCGACCGTCCACGAAGCGCTGCGCATCTACAGCGTGCTTCTGGAACCACCTACGCCCAAGCCCAACCTGCTGTCCAATGGCGGCATGGAGAGCGGGACAACCGGTTGGTATGGGTACTTCTGTGACATCGGGTCGGTCACGGGCGAGCAACACAGCGGCACGGCAGCGCTCGAAGCAAAGAACCGGGTTGACTACTACGCGGGCTCCGCTCAAACCATCACCGGCACGATTGAAAACGGCAGGACGTATGAGCTCCAGGCCTGGGTGAAAATGTGGTCGGGCGCGTCCATCGTGCGATTCGTGATGTACGTGGAAAACACGTTCTCTCAGTACTGGTGGTTTATTGACGGCGAGACTTTGGTCGGGAATACGGAGTGGACGAGGATTACCGCCACGATGACTCCAACGTGGAGTGGAACCCTGAGCGAAGCTTTCGTGAAGGTCAGCACGGAATCCGGGACTGGTGAGTTCTACGTCGACGACGTGGTTTTGAGAGTCGCGCCCGAGGTCAATCTTGTCGTCGTCGGCGGGAGTTTGCGGAGAGAGGTCCTTCCGTAGCTGCGGTCGTCAATCCCTTCGCTTCGCGACTTGCCGCGATAGGCCCGCGCCGTTAGGGCCACACCGTAGGCACGTCGGATCTGCGAGAGAGCCTCCCAAACGGCCATTTCCCATTTGCCGCTTCCGAGGCCACGATTTTACCGGCGCGCCGAGAAACACTGGCGGACAAACCGACAGTAGCGCCCGGCGCGATGGGGGGGTGCCGACCGGCCTCATTCTTCCGGGGGACCGGGTTGCGAAATCCGGGAAAGCGTTTTCTCGGCCATCCAATAAGCGGGGTCACCGGGCTCGACCGGGGCGCAGTGCGCGGCGCCGGTTGCTCTCGACGGGAGCCGCCCGACCGACATGCAAGTTGACCTCATCCTCGAAGGCAACCCGAGGTCTGGTCACACTGGCAGGTCTTCTGACTTCCGGGCTCGCGGCGGCCTGTCGCAGCGGCCTGCTTCTCGCAGGCCGTCGGCCGGCCACACCTACACGCTGCGTCTTCTCGGCGGACTCACCGGCTCCGCACCGGTGCCACCCACCAATGACAAAGGGCAGCGTTCGTTCCCGGTCACAGCGGCGGGACCGTTCCGGACTTTCACCGGATTCCCTATTCTTCCGACCGCCCCGAGCGGCCGGACACCAGCGACCGTTACGGCTTATCTAACGACGCAACCCTGCCGTGTCAAGGATCGTTTTCCAGAAGGCCTGGCACACCCGTCGCGAGGCGGTGCGCCGTTCCTACGGACAGCTCGCGCCCCAGTTGCCCAGCAGGATGCCGAGATCGGCGTGGTCGGTGAAACCATCGCAGTTCAGATCGCCTTCGGCGGAGTTGTGCCAGGCCGCCAGCAGGGTGCCCAGGTCGGAGTGGCCCACCACGCGATCACAGTCGAGATCGCCAGGGCAGGGCTGCGGGCCCGTGTCGCCGAATTCGTACGCGCCCATGTCCACGATCGGCGGACAGCGGCAGCCAGTATCCGGTGTGTTCGGATCGTCGAAGAAACGTCCCTCACCATCGAGGTCGAGCGGCGTGAATTCGTCCACGTCGCCATCGTCGTCGAGGTCGGCCCAATCACGAGGCACGGCCGCGTTGCAGCCGGCATCGATGCACGGTGAGCCGGGCAGAACCCGCACGTCGTCATCCTCCGTGCCATAGATGTCGTCCGGGCCGTCGGGATCGACGAAGAGCGGATCGTCGCCGATGTTGCCGATGCCGCCCAAGTTGCCTGTCCAGCCCTCGATGCAGCAGTAATCCACAATCGGCGTGCCGAAGACCTGCGCCGATTCGCCGGTGCCCCCGTCGTCGCTATTGCCCCAGGCGATGCAGTTGGTCAGCCGGGTATCGGGCGTGGCCCACACGCCGCCGCATTCAGACGCCGTGTTGGCGGTGAATGTGCAGTTCGTCAGCGTTGGCACTCCTTCCTGTACGTACGCGGCTCCGCCGGTCCCGGTGTCGCCTTCGGCCGCGTTTCCGATGAAGGCGCAGTTGGTCAGTGTCGCCGAGCCGAGGAAGAGGACCGCGCCGCCGGCGCTGGTCGGACCCACCATGTTGTTCGTGCGGTTGCCGATGAACGTGCAGTTGTAGACCCTCGTCTGGTCGCCGAACGAGGCCGCGCCCCCGGAGGCCTCGGCAGTCTTCACCTCACTGGTGCAGGAGTTCCCGATGAACAGGCAGTTGGCGACGACAACGTCGCCCTTAACCGAAAGACCCGCCGACGAGGCGTAGTTGTACTTGTCCCACGAGTAGTTGGCGCAGGTCCAATTCTCCCGGAATGTGCAGTGCTCTATGGTCCCGTGACTTGAGCGGACCGCCATGCCCGCCCCCCAGGGGATAAAGTGGTCGGTGCAGTAATTCCCGACAAACTCGCAGTCTCCGACATACAGGTCAGCGGCGGCGTAAGCGTAGACTCCGGCACCGGTGTTGTAAGCGTCGTTGGCGGTGAAACTACAGTTCATGAGCACCACGCTGTCGCACCGGAAGGCATAGATCGCACCGGCGACGACAGCGTGGTTTCCGGTTAGAGCGCAATCCTCGAGCCATAGTGGATCGGCGTGTCCAGCGCGGACGCCCCCTCCAGTCGTTGCCCGGTTGTCGCGAATGGTGCAGCCTGAGAACGTAATACTGCCGCGTATCACACGTGCGCCGCCACCCCCGGAGATGCCTGCCCTGTTTGCGACGATTGCGCAGTCTGCTAGCGCTACGGTGGCGTCCCGGCAATACAGGCCACCACCCTGTTGATGGTCAGATACTTCTCCGGTCGCGCTACCGGCGGTGACTGTGCAACCGTCCAGCATCACTATCGCATCGGCATCAATTGCCGTGAGGACGTGGTAGCTATTCTCGTCGTAGTTCTCGAAGTCGGGGCCGTCGTTGCCGGCCAGGTCGCCGCTGAGGATGGTTTCGTACAGCTCAATGTCGCGCTGGTCGGGGTCGGGCTCGGTGATGCCGGCGTAGCCGCCTGTGAGGGCGACGCCGCCGATGAGCTGGAATGTGGCTTCGCGGTCGCCGGGGGTGACGTTGCCGGCTTCGTCCTGGTCCGGCTTGTAGGTGCCTTGGGCGACGCGGATTTCGGTGATGCTCGGGTCACCGGCAGCCGTGTACAGCGCGTCCTGGAGATATTTGAACGGCGTGTCCCAGTTCAGCCCGTCACCGCCCAGCGGGGCATCGTCGTCCACGTACAAGATCTGGGCCTCAACCGTGGCCGAGCAGATTGCAGCTACGAGCGTGATCAACAGAGCTGACGGCCCCGAGCACCTTACGTGATGCCTGCACATTGCCTTCCTCCATTTAGATGTGGCACCTGATTATATCAAACCTGGAAGGACAATCCTACCGGACTGTGAGCGTGTGGAGCCTTTGCTCGCTGGGATGCCAGGTGTTCAGGCGGGGCGGCACACAATTATAGGATCAGCATCGCGTCGCCGTAGCTGTAGAAGCGGTAGCGCCGTTCGACGGCCTCACGATACGCGGCGCGGATTTGCTCCGGTGTTGCGAACGCCATGACCAGCGCCAGGAGTGTGGTGCCCGGCAGGTGGAAGTTGGTCAGCAGATGATCCACGTTGCGGAAGCGATAGGGGGGGTAAATGAACAGGTCGGTCCACCCTCCGGCGGCTACACCGTTAGCGGGCCCTGCCTGCCGATCGAGTTCCAGCGATTCCAGCACGCGGGCCGAGGTCGTACCGACCGCCACGATGCGACCGCCCGCCGCCCGCGTCGCCCGGATTGCCGCCGCGGCCTGTTGGCTGACTTCGAACCACTCGGCGTGCATGTGGTGCTGACGGAGATCCTCGACGTCGATCGGCGCGAACGTGCCCACGCCGACGTGCAGCGTCACGTCTGCCCGCCGCACGCCCGTTTCCCGTAAGCGGTCGAGCAGTTCCGGCGTGAAGTGCAGGCCCGCGGTCGGGGCGGCGACGGCCCCCGCCCGCCGCGCGTAAACAGTCTGATATCGCTCCGCGTCAGACGCGTCGGGCCCCGGGTCCCGCTGAATGTACGGTGGTAGGGGGGTCTGGCCGATTCGCCGCAGCAGTTCCAGCGGCGGAACGGGCGGTTCGGGCCGCAGCGACCACTCGCCCCGCTCGTGCCGCTCGCAGAGTACGAATTCCGTTTCGTCCGCCTCGCAGCGCAGCCGCTCGCCGACCTTCAGGCGCGCCGACGGCTTGAGCAGCACCCGCCAGGTGTCGCGCTGCTCGTGCAGGAACAACCCTTCGATCTTCCCGCCGCTCGGTCGTCGGCAGAAAAAGCGGGCCGGGATGACACGCGTGTCGTTGAGGACCAGGTAATCGCCGGGGTGCAGGTAATCGCCGATGTCGCGAAAGACGCGGTGCGCGATGCGTCCGCCAGCCCGGTCGAGCACGAGCAGGCGCGCCGCATCGCGTGGCTCGGCCGGTCGCTGGGCGATCAGTTCGCGCGGCAGGTCGTACTGCAATTCGGACAGACGCACGCTACTCGTCCCGGTTCGACATTCGCGGCAAAGTTGTAACGGCGATGGCCGCAATCTCTCCGGTACAATACGGCAGCCGCCGCCGGGGCGACAACGATCGGCACCGAGAGCGGAGCACGATGGACCAGTCGCAGACATTCTATGTTCGCGGGCGATGTGCGTGCGGCAAACGCTACCGCATTCGCAACGCGCAGCGTGGTGTGGTCGTGACCTGCCCCGCCTGCGGCCGAGCCATCCCGGTCACCGAGGCCGACATCCGCACGGCGTTGGCCGGCGAACGCCTCATCCCCGTGCAGGAGGACGACCCCGGGATGAAGGAAGCGCTCCTGATCGATCCCGGCGAGCTCAGCTTGGCCTCGGACGGCAGCCGACCGGGACTGACCGGCGGGACGGCCCCGCAACACGAAGAGGCTGCGCTGCTAGGCGGGTTGCGTGAGCGACCGCTGGCAGACTTCGACGCGGGCTCGGCGGACGCCGCGGCGCCTGAGGGACGCCGAGCACGCGACCCATCGCGCCCCCGGGGCTTCCTCGCCGACCTGATTGCCAGCTTCTACTTCGCCGGCAAGATGGGCAACGCACTGAACGTGCTGGCCATCGCGGCGGGCTGCACGTTGGTCTGGCTGGTGGGCGCCATTCTTCCCGGACCGCTGGGCTTGATCGCGATCATACTTGCCACGCTGGTCCTGTTGTACGTCGTGCAGTTCTACTGGTCGGTCCTGACGCACACGGCCGGCGGCGAGGACGAGTTGTCCTGGTTCGACGCCGACTGGGACCTCTGGGACGACGCCTTCAAGCCGCTGATTTGGCTGGCGGCCATCAGCGGGCTGTGTTCTCTCCCGGCTTTCGGGCTGTACTGGTACCTGCCGGCCGCCTACCCCTGGAAGAGCTACGTCGTCTTGGGAGGGTTGATTGCCGGGTGGTTTTTCTGGCCGGTGGCCGTGATGTCGGTGGCCCTGGGGAACACATTGCTGTTCGTGCGGCCCGACTGGCTGGTGCGCTGTGCCCTGGGCATCGGGCCGGTCTACCTGCTGGCCTGGCTGCTGGTGATGACCGTTTTGGTCGGCTGGACGGCCCTGTACCGCTTCCACGCGGGGCTGGCGGGGTTGCCGCCGGTCCGCCTGGCGGTCTCGCTCTACCTCGGCTACGTGCTGTTCCGCATGTTGGGGCTGCTCTTCCGCCACTTTCGCGGACGGTTCCCGTGGAAGTTCTGAATCACGCCGCCCGACCAGCCGGGGCCCAGGGGCATTGCTGCATGTGCAATTGGCCTCCAGAAATGGTTTCGGGCATGCCGAAAAGCTTGGCGCGGGCGCGCCGCGTGCTATAGTGACGGCGGGTGGACAAGGAGGTCTGCTGGTAGGGTCATGCGTTCCAGGCACGTCAATGTTTGCGTCAACCTCGATCAGGTTCGAACCTCCGCCGAGCGCATCCGCGCGACAACGGGCGTTCCGCTGATCGCCGTCGTCAAGGCCGATGCGTACGGGCTGGGCGCGGTGCGCGTGGCCGACGCGCTCGCCGCCGTGGCCGACGAATTCGCCTATTTCTCGATCCACGAAGCCCAGGAGGTCGGCCGCCCGGGCCTGGTGCTGGGACTCCCGGAGGGCGACCCGGCCCATTACCGCGAGCTGAAGCTGCGCCCCAGCATCACCAATCGTCGCGAGGCGGAGAAGTTTGCCGGCATGCCGGCGGCAATCAACGTGGACACCGGCATGCAGCGTTTCGGCTGTTCTGCGGACGAGTTGGACGAGCTGCGCCGCCGCTGCGACGCCGACGAGGCCTACACGCACGCCTTTGATCTGCGGTGTGTCGAGCGTTTGCAGGGGATCTGCGGTGGGCGGGTCTCGAAGATTCTCGCTGCCGCCAGTTCTCTGCTGGGTTATCCGCAGGCCTGGTTGGATGCGGTGCGGCCCGGGGTGGCGTTGTACCGCGGTGCGGTGCGGGTCAGCGCGCGACTGGTCGCGGTACGCCAAACGCGCGGGCACATCGGCTACAGCGGGTTTGAATGCCCGTGGGTCGGGATCCTGCTGGCCGGATACGGTCATAACCTGCGGCCCGCCCCGCTGGTCATCAACGGGCGACGCCAACGGCTTCTGGAAGTCGGGATGAACACGTCGTTTGTCAGCGTGGATCCGGCGGACCGTCCGGGCGACGAAGCCGTCCTGCTCGGGGACGGGCTGACGGAGGCCGAGCTGGCCCAGCACTTCCAGACGCGTGAGCACGAGATTCTGTGCCGCTACACCTCGATGGGAGTTCGCAGCTACGAGCCGGCTGCGTCGGAAGATGTGGCGGCCGGGCTCTGTCCCGGTGGTAGTGACGCCAAAACACCCCTGAAGCCCACGCCGGTTGCTACAGATTCTCCCGGTACCACGAAATCGACCGTCGCAAGCCTTCCGCAAACATGACCTGCGGCTCATAGCCGAGCACCTGTTGGGCGGCCGACAGATCCGCCAGGCTGTGGCGCACGTCGCCCGGCCGCGGATCGGTGTATTCCGCTTCGATCCGGGTCCCGAGCAGCTCGTTGATGACCGCGATGATCTGGTTCAGCGTCGTACGCTCTCCGCAGGCGATGTTGACCGCCTCGCCGCTGAGTTTCTCGGCCTTCAGTGCCAGCAGGTTCGCCTGCACCACGTTATCCACGTAGCAGAAATCCCGCGAGTGCTCCCCGTCGCCGAACACGATCGGACGCTGCCTCTGCAACATTCGGCTAACGAAGGCGGG
>JAUWXH010000115.1 GCA_030616465.1 Planctomycetota bacterium
AAGCATCGTGCGGTCCGCGGCGCGGACCAGCGGGGCCAGGTCCACCTCGATCTCGCACTGTCCGGGCGCGCCGACTTCGTGGTGGTGATAGCGAACGGGGATGCCCAACTTCTCCAGCGTTAGGCTGATTTCCGAGCGCAGATCGTGGAGCTGTTCGGAGGGCGGGACACGTAGGTAGCCGTGCTTGTGCGGGATGGCCGGCGTAAGGCCGTCCGGGTGCACCTCCGCACTGTGAATTTCGACGTTCGTGTAGTAAGGCTCGTTGACGACCTCGATGCGGTCGAACACGTAGAACTCGAACTCCGGCCCCATCCAGGCTTCGTCGGCAATGCCGATCGTCCGCATTCTCTCCACGGCCCGGCGAGCAATGTTGCGGGGATCGCTGGCGAGCTGCTCTTTAGTGTCGGCAGCGATGGTGTCGCACAGGAAGCTGATGGTGGGGTGTTCCCAGAACGGGTCGAGGAACGCGGTGGACGGATCGGGGCGGGCGGCCACGTCGCCGCTTTCGACCTCCCCGAACCCCGCCCCGGAGGACCCGTCATACCCGACGCCCTCTTCAAAGTGTTTCTGCGTGAATTGGCGCGCCGGGACGGTGAGGTGGAGCCACTGGCCCGCGACCCCGACGACCTTGAGGTCCACCATTGCTAAGTCGTTGACTTCAATGTACTTAAGTGCATCCACGGCGGAGTCGAACACAAGCATTCCTCCCGCTATGCCCGGTTGTGCGGTGCTGGTCGCTCAGCCTGGGGCATCTTGCGTGCCAGCGGGCAGCCGGCGCCCCACTGGCAGAAGTCGTATCGCCTGCAAGCGGTTGAATCAAGGGTCCAGCGCGGGGAGGCCTGCGTTTGTCCAGACCGCCCGGCGCATCGCGCTTCCGCTCGCTGTTGCCATCAGCAACCGTCCATTGCCCGAGGGCCACTACGGTCGTAGCAGGACCAGGTTGCCCATTGAGCGCGGCGTGTAGCGATGCCCGCGCGTGCCGGACCAGGAGGAGTATTCGCCGCGGCGGGCGTCGAGACGGGTTACGTTGAAGCCCCAAATGCGGTTACGCAGGGCGTCGGGCCCGAGCGCGGTGAGCGGCAGCGAGAGCTCGACCACCCACGCCTCGGGTCGGACCCTGACCTTGGCGCGCGCCCCGCATTGCCACGGCTCGTAGGCGCCCATCGGCGGGTCGGTGCGGCAGCCCTTGTGTGCGAGCAGCACACCGTTGGGCTTGATTTGCAGAATATAGGGATCGCTGGTGGTTCCCGGCAGGTTCCGTCCGGCGCGGGGGCCGGGGGCCGCGCTGCCGCGCGGATCGATGAGGATCTCCACCACGTCCTGGCCCCAGGGAACCGCCCCGTCGATCGGCACGGTGTTGTCCGCTTGCCAGAGCGGCGGCTCACCCTCCTTGAGCGTGCAGCGCACGGCCACGTACAGGTGCTCATCGTCCATGCAGAAAAACGCCTGAGTACGAAGCGTCGGGGTTCGCACGCGCTCGGGCGGCAGCCCGGCCCGTCGCCCATGACAGAGCAGGAAATCGCCCGCCGCATTGTTCAGCGGCATGATCCAGTCGGACAGGTCTCCGTCGAGCGTCGGCGGCTTTTCCACGTATGGACAGGCCGCCACCGCCAGCCGGGCCGGCACCGCGAACGCGCCCATCGCATCCGTGTCAAAACGCAACTCGAACGAGTAGATGCCGTCCGTGTTGTACGCCAGACCGGACAGCACCAGCTCGACGGTCGCGGTCTTCTGCGCGTTGGCCGGAAGCGTCGTCATGAGCGGATCGGGCTGCCGCCAACCGACCGGCGGCGTGACCAATTGCCATCGTCCGCGGAGCGTCCGGTCGGTCGGGTTGGAGAGACCGACGGAGGCGCGTAGTCGCAGATGGTCGGCATCGGAGGCCAGGCGTACGCCGCGCAGCTCCGGCCGGACGCGCTCGGCCTGGTTCATGAGCCGTCCCCAGCTCGCCAGCTCCGCGATCTGCCACGCCGCACCGGCCTCCTCGGGGTTGAATTCGTTGACCAGTTCCTGCAAGAGCAGACCGCGCGCCATGGCAATGGCACGACCGTCATCGGGCCAGCCGGCCGATCGGCAGGTCAGCAAGTTGTCAACGCAGGCATCGGTACAGGCCCAGCGCACCACCTGCTCGGCGATCCGGCGTGCTAGCAGCCGCTTGCCTCGCCGCTCGAGCAGACGCAGCAGCTCGAAGTCCTGCAACCCCTGGCGCAGGCGCTTGAGACGAATCGACGGGACCGGTCGATCGAGCAATCCGTACGGCTTGCCCGGGTAAATGAGCGTCTCGCGCGGACGCGGCCGGCCAGACGAACGGGCTGACTCACTGACTGCGAATTCGGCCGCATGTTCGACCCAAATCGCCTGCGCGTCGTACCGATACGCCTGCCAGGCGAGGACGCGCGCGTCGGCGGGCGGCGCTTCCACCGCCAGCGAGCCGGAATAAGGCGGGTGATCCGGCAGGAGCCACGTGCGCCTGCCCAGCCCGCGCTCGCGCTGCATCGCCTCGGGTTCATACCACATCGCCCGCGGCGCCCAGATGTCCACCGCCGGCAACTCGATCGGCGTGGCGTTGCGCCAACCCAGACCACGTAGCGAGCGGGCGGGCAGATGCGCGACCAGCGGCAGGCCCGACTCGCTCTGCCGGATTATCCCGCCGACACGCCGAACGTCGGCGACGGCATCGGGCGTCAGCGCCGCGGGCGGACAAAGGCGGACAAAGCTGCGCTCCAGCCAGCCGCGCTCGGCGAAGTGTCGCCGGCATTCGGCCAGGTACGTTGCCAGCAGCCGGGCGTAGCGCGGCGAGCTCAACCCGCCGTTTCGCTCGGCGTTTGGGTAGTTCAAGGACGCGGGCACCGGCCAGAGGGCCAGGCCGACCCGGTCGGCGAACGCGTCTCCGTCAATCCAGCCGCCGACGAGCTCGTCGTATGGGCCCCACTCGACCTCGACCGCCCGGTCGCCCGCCAGTCTGAACTTGGGAAACGAGGCCCACAGCACCGGCGTCGCGCGGTGTTCGTGGAACATCGCCATCGTTGCACGGACCAGCCGGACCGGGGCCAGGTGGCTGGGGGCGTCGGCCAACAGGCGGGTTTCTTCGGCCGCCGCGCTCGGCCAGCGCAGGTGCTCACTGAGCAGGTCGCGCGGGTCCACACGGCAGATCAGCGGCAGGTTTCGGGGGCCCGGTAACGCGACCGGGACGACACGCAGCCGAATCACGCTGGTGAAGACCGGGTTCCCGGCCGACCCGCCGTACAGGCTCACCCGGCCCAGGTACTCCCCCGGCTCGGTGGTGGGCGGAACGCGGATGTCCACCCAGATGAGCTCATTTCGCGCTTCCTCGAGCTTCAAGGGGCCGCCGCCCCGCGGGGCACCCCACGGGACCAGGATGTCGGGGAAGAACGTCGGCGTTGCGGGCCGGCCGGCGTGCTCAGGGTACCAACTGCGGAAGTGCTCGACGCGAACGTAGTGTGCGCGGTAGATCGAGACCGCCGAGCGGGCCGCAAGCGTCCCCGCCGGCCCCGAAAGATCGGAAATCTGAATGTTGTACGGTCCGGCCGGCGGCCTGGTTGTACGCAGCCCGATCTGGAACGCCACTGTCTCATTGATCGCCGCCGTCAGCCGCACAGACCCGCCCGACGCCGAATACACCTCGTTTTCGAGCAACGGGCTGCTGCCGGCGGCGAGTTGGTGCCCGGCGGAGACAATCCAGACCGAGAGCGACTGCCGGGCGGTCGGCGCCAGACACCCGCCCGCCGCGGCCAGAATCAGCGCCAACGGCAACAGACGCAGCACTGCGACGACGTGCCGAACTAGAGCCGTGGCTCGCGCCATCCCTGAACCTCGTAGAGTTTGCCTGGGATCTCGGGCTGTCCGGTGCGCGCCGACAGATAGATGGCCTCGAGCAGGGCGGAGATGGCCAAGTGTCGTTCCAGGGTCAGGTCCGGCTCAGGTTCAGACTCAGGCCGCTGATCCGCTGACCGCACCGCCGCCACGAATCCTTTCAGCTCACTCACGCGGACGTCCGCCGACCAGCGGCGTTCGTGCAGTGTTTCACCCTCTGCCGACCGCACCGCAACCCCACACTCGTCTAACACCACGGTCGCCTCGACGCCGTGATGGCAGGCGACCCGCTGGAAGGGCGGGATGTCCCAACTGGCCTGGATCGCGGCCAAGCCGTCGTCGTGGTAGCGGAGGATCACGGCGGCGACGTCTTCGGTTTCGCGCCGGGCCTCGCCGGCTTTGTGTCGATAGTTGCCGATGGCGGCTGACAGGCTCTCGGGCAGTTGTCGCAGGGCGATCAGGGCTTCCAGCAGGTCGTAGGCTTCGGCGGTGAGGACGCCGCCGCCCGCGTCAACCGCGCTGGCCCGCCATGACTGCATCGACGGGCCGGGGGCACTGACGCGTATCTCGGAGAAGCGGGGCTTGTAGCCTTCGCAGCGGCCCGTGGCCCAGCCCACGTCCTCCGCGATGTGGTCCCACCACGAGGCCACCCGGTAAACGGGCGCACTACCCTGCGCCAAGCGGACTACCTCGGCAGCTTCGGCGAAGCTGCGGGCGAGTGGGGGCGGCCGCCAGACGTGGACGCCGTGGTCCACCGCGGTTTTGCCAAGCTGTACGCCGGCCCGCACGGATGTGCTCAGCAGGACCGCTTCGACGCCGGATTGGGCGATCATCACGCGCGTGTCGTCATACCACTCCACGCCCGGCAGGCTTTCCGGTTGCCGCGTGCCGGCCTGTGCCACCACCTGCATCGGACAGGCCATGGCCGCATCGGCCAGCGACGCCAGGCTTTCCGCGCCGGCAATCAGGCCCACGCGTAAAGGCTGTTGGTCTGCCGTCTCGTTGTCTGCTTCGCTCATGGGTATAATCGCGTCGTTCAGCTTGGTGCCACGCGGAGACCGTATGCGGGCGTTTGTTGTCTCGATTGCCCTGGCCGCCGGGGCGGCCGTCCAGGCCGACATTTTGCACTTGCGCGACGGGTCCCGCTACTACGGTACGCTCATATTGCAAAACGAACGAGAGGTCGTTTTCCGCGTCACGCTCGCGAACGGCACCTCCGGGGCGCTGCGCAGCTTCCCCAGATCACTGGTCAGGCGGGTCGAACGGACCGCCCGCGCGACGCCGGTGGGTGCCGATCGCCCGGCCGATGAGCCGCCGACCACCATGCCGGCCGAGGATTTCGAGCAGATGCTCCGCGAGGCGTTCGAGCTGCTCGACGACGATGATTTGCCGGCGGCGTTACGGGCGATGCAGCGCATCGTGACGCGGGCGCCGGAGGAGCTCCTTTCGGACCTCGACCAACGGACGCGTTCCGCACGCGGGCTACCGCTGGCGCGGCTCATGGCTGAAACACGCCTCCGCGTCGCGTTGGCACGGGGTCGCAGCGGGGCGTTTCGCTTGAAGTTCGTCACGCGCTACGAGGCACCGGTCATGGGGCGTCTGCTCGAGCAACTCCAGGGTGAATTGCTCCAGAAGCGTCACGAGGATCACACGGTCGCCGAATGGGCCGCTGAGCGCGACGCGTACACCGAGCTGCACGCGGGAGCACGCGAGATGGTCGCCGATGCCCGGCTCGCCACGGCGATGATCGGCGCCCGGCTGAAGTTCGATCCGCGCTTGCGAAAAAGCGGGGAGCACCGTCGGCAATCGGCCGCGTTGCGCAACGACCTGGCCCGCTTTGTCGCGCAGGTGATCTCCATGCGCGGCTACACCGCCTTGGGGATCGACCAAGATGACCTTCCCGAGCCGGTCGCACGCGAGGTCGCCCGGCTCCTGGCGCTTCAAGACGTGGCCTCGCGGTCGGCGGAGAAGGCGGGTGACCGTGGAGCCGCCTCGCGCCCGGCCAGTCAGCCGAGTCACAGCCCGCAACCCGCTGGAGGTACGAAGCCAGCCAAGGAGGAAGAGCGTCCGTGACCGAAGCACAGCCTGCCGTTTACAAGACCGAGCTGCCGGGGCTGCTGACCCGCGGCAAGGTGCGTGATATCTATGGCCTCGGCGACGAACTGCTGATCGTCGCCAGCGACCGCATCTCGGCCTTCGACGTGGTGATGGATCAGCCGGTGCCGGGCAAGGGCGTCGTGCTGACCGAAATGTCCCGCTTCTGGCTGGAGACGTTGGCGTCCGCCACGCCGCACCACTTGAAGTACGTGGTCAGTAAGGGTCGCGTGCCGCCGGGCTACGAAGCGTACGTCGATCAACTCGCCCGGCGGGCGATGGTCGTCAAGCGGGCCGAGGTGTTGCCGGTCGAGTGCGTCGTGCGTGGCTACCTGGTCGGCGGCGGTTGGCACGAGTACCAGGCGGCCGGGCGCGTCAGCGGCGTCGAACTGCCCGCCGGGCTGCGATTGGCCGAACGGCTGCCCGGGCCAATCTTTACGCCCAGCACGAAGGCCGAGGGCGAGCACGATGAGCCGATCTCGTTCGACGAGGCGGTCTCGATCGTGGACCGGATCGGGCTCGGACTGGGGCGGACGCTGATGAACGAGGCACGCGAACGGTCGCTGGCGCTGTATGCCGAAGCGGCTCGGCACGCCGAGGCCCGCGGCATCATCCTGGCCGACACGAAGTTCGAGTTCGGGCTGTGCGACGGCGAGCTGACGCTGGTGGACGAGGTCCTGACGCCGGACTCGTCGCGGTTCTGGCCGGCCGACCAGGTCCGCGTCGGCGAGAATCCGCCCAGCTTCGACAAGCAGTTCCTCCGCGACTACCTGGACGGCTTGGCGTGGA
>JAUWXH010000031.1 GCA_030616465.1 Planctomycetota bacterium
AGACGGCCCAGTGAGGGTCAGGCCCGCGCGGAACCGTGACTGCCGGTGTGCCTTGGGCCTCCCGGCGTGCGTTGCGAAAGGGAGTTCGAGCATGTTATTGGACGCATATCCCAAGGAAGCTGCGCTTCGGGACGGTCGCCGCGTGGTGATCCGCCCGCTGGCCAACGGCGACTTCGACAAGCTCTACGCGTTCTTCCAGGCTTTGCCACCCGAGGACCGCCTGTTTCTACGCCATGACGTCACCGATCCGGCGGTCGTGCAGACGTGGGTGGCGAACCTCGACGTCAAGCGGGTGATCCCGCTGATAGCCAAGGAGGGTGAGAAGATCGTGGCAGACGGCACGCTCCATTTCGCACGCCACGGGTGGTCGCAGCATGTCGGTAACGTCCGCCTGGTCACGGCCGCCACACACCGCAAGGTCGGCCTGGGCACAATCATCACGCGTGAGCTGGTGGCCCTGGCCGAGGAGCGGGGCCTTGAGAAGCTACAAACCCACGTTATCGAGGATGATGTGGGTTCTGCTATGCTGTTCCGGCGGCTGGGGTTCAAGCGGGCGGCCGTGCTCAGGGAGCTGGTGAAAGACCAGGACGGCAACAAGCGTAATCTCGCCATCATGACCAACGACGTGGCCGACCTCGGCCGCATCATCGAGGATTGGATCCAGGATTCGATGATCCCGGGCTTCCGGGCGGGGGAGGGAGCCTAGAAGAGGGTTTCCGCGGGCGCCGCTCACCCCGCCGGTGTCCGACCGGCCCGACAGCACACGTGTTCGGCAACGAGCGAGAGACGACCACGGCCTTGCCGACGGCCAAATTACCGGACAGTTGCTCCGGGATCAGCAGGTCGCTGGCGGAATATTGCGCCCGGTATGGGGATTCTCACACCCGGGGTGTGAAATATGCCGCATCGAAGAGCCTACAGCCGGCAGGCCCGGTGACGCCGAGACAACAGATGCCGGCGTCCGCGCTGTGCCGATAGTGAGATGAGACCCCGCGCCGTCGTGGCCCCGCACGCCCCGGGCGGCCCAGGTGGCTTTCACCCCGGCGTAGGGTACTGGCATGACAATTGCCGCAAACGCCTATATCCGCTACTGTCGGAAGAGGGCCGCGATGAGCAAAGAATCGGCAACGACCGCCGCCTCGGAGGACCAGCCGGAGGCCAAACCGCGCGCGAAGAAGGCTCGCGGGCGCGTGACGGTCATCCGCGAGCGCTGCAAGGGGTGCGGCTATTGCGTGGCCTTCTGTCCGACGGGGGTCTTGGAGATGTCCGCCGAGTTCAACGAGAAGGGATACCACTTCCCTCAGCTCGTCGGCGGCAGGGACTGCACCGGCTGCGACCTGTGCGGCATGTATTGTCCGGACTTCGCCATCTCCGGAGCCCGGGTCCCGGTGGAACCCACTGACGAACCGGATATCGAGAAGCAAGAGCAAGGAGTAGAGTAGCGTGTTAGGCGACAACGACGGGATCCTCAGCGGCGCGCACTTTCTTGACGGGGACCACGCTTGCGCCGAGGGGGCCATCGCGGCCGGGTGCAACTTCGTGGCCGGCTATCCGATCACGCCCTCGACCGAGGTTGTTGAGCGTCTGGCCTGGCGGTTTCCCGGCACGGGCGGCACCTTCATCCAGATGGAGGACGAGATCGCCTCGTCGATCGCCATTCAGGGTGCCGTTTGGGCCGGGGCCAAGGCCATGACCGTCAGCTCCGGACCCGGCATCTCGCTGATGCTGGAGCACATCGGTCTGGCGGCAATGACGGAAGTGCCGTGTGTGTTTGTGAACGTGCAGCGCGGCGGCCCGTCCACCGGGCTGCCCACGCTCCCGGCCCAAGCCGACATGATGCAGGCCCGCTGGGGCTCGCACGGCGACTACGAGGTGATCGCTCTGGTGCCCAACAGCCCGCAGGAGTGCTTCGACCTGATCATTCACGCCTTCAACCTCTCCGAGCAGTACCGCGTGCCGGTGCTGTTCATGATGGACGAGGTGATCGGGCACATGACCGAGAAGGTGGTCGTCCCGCCGCGCGACCAGATCAAGATCACCCCGCGCCGTTACACCAAGCTGCCGCCCGGGGAGTACGAGCCCTACCGGGCCGGGGACGATCTGGTGCCCGATTTCGCCAAGGCCGGCGATGGGCACCGTTTCCACATCACCGGCTTGACGCACAACGAGAAGGGCTACCCGGTGATGAACGCCGAGTGCCAGGAGCAGCTCGTCTGCCGTCTGGTGGACAAGATCCGCACCAACGTCGAGCAGATCTCGTTCTTCCACGAAGACGGCCTCGAAGACGCCGACGTGGTAGTGATCACTTACGGCATCAGCTCGCGGGTGACCATGCGGGCGATCCGCGAGGCGCGGAAGAAGGGCGTGAAGGTCGGCCACTTGCGGCTGGTTGTGGTCTGGCCCTTCCCGGAGGAATACATCCGCCGCCTGGCCAAGCAGATCGAGGCCTTCGTCGTTCCGGAGATCAATCTGGGCCAGGTCGTGCTGGAGGTGGAGCGCTGCGCCGCCGGCACCTGCGACGTGATTTCGATCCAGCATGCCGGCGGAGCGGTACACAAGCCGCGGACGATCTACGACGCAATTGTGGAGGCGGTTCGATGAGCATGACCCCAGCGGTGGAGAACCCCGTCGAGCAACTCCTGCGCAGCGAGCGCATGCCGCACATCTGGTGCCCCGGTTGCGGCATCGGCACGACGGTGAACTGCTTCGCCCGCGCGGTCGAGGAATGCGTTTCCGATCTGGACAATCTGATCATCGTTTCGGGCATCGGCTGTACCGGACGCGTCGCCGGGTATCTGGAGCTCGACTCGTTCCACACCACGCACGGTCGGGCGATTCCGTTTGCCACCGGTCTCAAGCTGGCCAACCCCAAGCTCAAGGTCGTGGTGTACAGTGGCGACGGGGACCTGATCGCCATCGGCGGAAACCACTTCATCCACGCCGCCCGACGCAACGCCGACATCACCGTCATCTGCGTCAACAACTTCAACTATGCCATGACCGGTGGACAGATCGGCCCCACGACACCGCTCGACGCAGTGGGCACAACCTCGCCGTACGGCGTGTGTGAGCGTCCGTTCAACCTGCCGTTCCTGGCCGAGTCCTGCGGTGCCGTCTACGTGGCCCGCTGGACGGCCTATCACGTCCGGCAGATGACCCGCGCGATGTGCGAGGCCTTGAACAAAAGGGGCTTCAGCTTCGTCGAGGTCATCACCCCGTGCCCGACGCTGTATGAGCGGCGCAACCGGCTCGGCAGCGGACTGGACCGCATGCAGTGGTTCAAAGAGAACTCGGTAATCAAGAACGGCGTCGATACCCGCGAATGCGACATCGCCCTCCGGCAGAAGATCGTCTGTGGCAAATTCGTGGACGTGGACCGCCCGTCGCTGCTGGAGATGGTCGAGGCCAAGATGGCCAGCGTCCTCCACCGGCGGCGCTGGGAACGTATGTCGCGCGAACAGCAGAAGCCCATCGCGATGCGACCTATGAAGGGTTGACTGGATGAACACGACGGAGATCAAGATCGGCGGACTGGGCGGACAAGGCGTCATCCTGTCCGGGATGATCATCGGCCGCGGCGCCTGTATCTTCGATGACAAGTACGCCACGCTGACCCAGGCGTTCGGTCCCGAGGCGCGCGGCAGTGCTTGCAGCGCCCAGGTCGTGATCTCCGATGAGCTGATCGAGTACCCCTACGTCGAACAGCCCGACATACTGATGGTCCTCTCGCAGGAAGCCTGTACGCGCTTCGTCCCCGAAATGTCCCCCACCGGGACGCTGATCTACGAAGGCCAGTTGGTCAAGCTCCCGCCCTCCCTGCCCGAGACCCTCAAGCGCTTTGCCATCCCGGCCACCCGCATCGCCGAGGAGCTCAGACGCCGCATGGTCGTCAACATTGTCATGGTCGGCTTCTTCGCCGCGGTCACCGAGGTCGTGGATGCCGCAGCGCTGCGTAAGTCGGTCGAGGCATCCGTGCCACCAGGCACCGAGGAGCTGAACCTGATCGCCTTCGAGCGCGGCTTGGCCTACGGTCAAGAAGCCCTGGCGGGCAAGACGTCCGAATCCGTCGTCTCCCGGAAGTAGCACGTAGGGCGGGTCAAGGCCCGCCCCACACGCTCGGATCAGGTCGCGTCGGTGAGCGTGTAGTAGTCCCCTTCCGGCGTCACCCGCACAACCGGTGTACCGGGTTCGTGATCGATCACCAGCAGGCCGTCGCGGTCGGCAACCGTTTTGAGCAGTTTTTCCTTCGACGCGCGGTTCTCCAGCGGGAACAGGTCGTACGCCATGCCGTACGGCGGGCCCAAGTGGTGACGCGTGGGCATTACGTCGCCGCCGAAAACGGCACAGCGGTCGCGCCCCGCGATGATGATCGAGTGGTGCCCGCCTGTGTGCCCCGGTGTGAGCAGTGGGCGGATGCCCTCAACAATCGCCTCTTCTCCGTCGAGGAGGTTCCACGCGTTGATCTCGTCGATCGGCCTGTAGCTCTCCTCGCGGTAGGTTTGCGTCATCATGCCGAACTGGGCTCGGGCGTCCTCGAACTCGCGACGCTGCACGTGGACCCTGGCGTTCGGAAACGTCGGCACCGGCCGACCGTCGCGCTCGCGCGTCAGCCCGCCGCAGTGGTCGAAGTGCAGGTGTGAGACCACCACGTCGGTGATCGTGGCCGGATCCACACCGAGCGCCTCGAGCTGCGGCAGCAACCACGCCGTCGGGTCGATCGCGAAGATCTCCTGTTCCTTCTCGCCGTATTGGGGCCCGTGACCGGTCTCGACGATGACCCGCCGGTCGGTCTCGTGCGCCCACTCGACCAGCAGACAATTGCAGGCGAGCTGGATGCGATTGCGCTCGTCGGCGGGCGTCAGGCGGTTCCAAAGCGGTTTGGGGATGATCCCGAACATGGCACCGCCGTCGAGTTTCAGGCTCCCGCCGCTGACCAGCGTGATGGTGCACCCGCCGAGGTCGTAGCGTCGAGGTGTTTGGGGTGTAGTTTGCATTCTCGAGCCAGTCTGACCCCTCGCTCGCGCTCGGGGCTCGGATTGTCGGCGTCGTTTCGGGTATGATACGCGGCTGGCGACGCGCAGCCAGGTATGCTGCGCTCGGTCACGGGCCAGGGCCTAACTGATGGTCGATATCCGCTGCCTCTGTCTGGACGTGGACGGCGTGCTCACGGACGGTCGCGTCTATGTGGACGAAGACGGCCGGCCGCTGCGGGCTTTCCACATCCACGACGGGCTGGCCATCCACTGGTTCCAACGCCTCGTCGGTGCGGTCGTGATTGTCACAGGTAAGGCGTCGCAAGGGGTCGCCGCCCGTGCCCGCGAGCTCGACGTCCACCACCTGATCCAGGGCAGCACGGACAAACTCGCGGACCTGCAACAGTTACTGTCGCGGCTGGACCTGCGGCTGGAGCAGGTCGCGGCCATCGGCGACGACCTGCTCGACCTGCCGGTCCTGAAACGCTGCGGCTTCCCCATCGCGGTGGCGAACGCGGTGGATGAGGTCAAAGCGGCGGCGCGGCTGGTGACGCAGCGGTCCGGCGGCCACGGCGCCGTCCGCGAAGCGGTCGAGTATCTCCTGCGCGAAGCCGGCCGCTGGCAGGAGGTGACCGACCACTACGCCGGCTCGTCGTCGTCCGGAACTTAACCGTGCAGGAATAATCGCGATGACCCGCAACATCGTTTTGCTCGTCTCCACCACGGCCGTCCTGGTGATCCTGTTCCTCGGCTACCGGCAGCTCGTGCGCGCTCCGGCCACGAGCGAGGCCGGCTCACAGTCTGTCGTCGATGAACTCCCCGACGAGACCGGGTTGGCAAGCGACGAAACCATCCAGGTCGGGCAAGCAGAGATCCCCGGCGGGCAGGGGATCGAGTACACCGTCTACGACGAGCGGACCGGCCGCCCGACAGGCCGGTTCCGCTGTGAGAACTGGAAGCCCGTCCCCGACTCGAAGAACGAAGTCTTCGTCGAGCAGCCCGAGCTGACCATGCTGCTGCCCAGCGGCATGGTCGCTGTGGTTTCCGCCGACGAGGGCCAGATCAGCGTCGACCGCGTGCAGAAGACGCGGATGTGGTTGAAGACGGGCTGGCTGCGCGGCAACGCCCGCATCGTCATCGACACCGAAACCGCCCACCAACGCCCGCCGATGACCGAGCGCCCCGAAGACCTGGTCACCATCGCCATGGGCGAGCTCGAATTCGACCTGGAGCTCGGCGAATTGAAGACTGCCGGCCCGTTCACCGCCCGCAGCACCGAGTTCGACATCGCCGGGGTGGGAATCAAGCTCGTCTGGAACCAGGCCGAGAACCGCGTCGAAACACTGGTGGTCCGGCAGGGCCGCGAGCTGACGCTTTATGTGGAAGGCGGGCTGTTCGGCGGCCTGGGCGGCGCTCCGCAGGACGCAACAACCGGCCCGGCAGATGCCGCAACCCAGCCCGTCCGCCCGGCCGTTGCCGAACAGCGCGCCGGCCGCAAGCCCCGCAAGCGAACCGCCTATGCCTGCACGCTGGCCGGTGACGTCGTGGCCGAGCACTTCCGGGGCGATCAGCTCCTCGGCGGGCTGAAGGCGGACGAGCTGCACCTGCTGTTCGACGTGGGCGGCGAGGCGGGGCGCCTGTTGGAGCGCCCCGGTTCGACGAGCACGGCACCGGCCAGCCAACCGGCAGATGAAGAGCGCGAGCGACTCGTCGTTCGCTGGAGTGGCAGCCTGTCGCTGGAGCCAGCTTTGACGTCACCCAACGTGGAGCGCCCCCGCCGACGCTTCGAGGCCGTTGGCCGACCCGTCACGCTTACCCGCGGCGAAGGCTCGCTGACCTGCGGCCGACTCGAATACTACGACGAGACCGGCCAGATCTGGCTCCACGCCGCCGAAACCGGCCAGGTGAACTTCGCCATGCGCGACGATCTCTCGGCGACGGCGGCCAGCGTCTACATCGACCGGCCCAACCACGTGATCAAACTCATCGGGGACGTGTCGCTCGAATCGCGCCGGGACGAGCAGACCGACCGCCGACCGGTGGGCATCCGCTGCACGCACTGGGGTGAGCTCCACCTGGACCCCGACGCCGATGCACCGGCGGCAGACGAGGTCATCAGCTACGGTCGGTTAAAGTCGGCGGTATTCGTCGGCGACGTGCGCACGCAGCTTTCTGGCGAGGCGTTGGACGCCCACCGTCTGGAGATGTACTTCCGGCCGGCTGAAGGCGACGAATCGCTCGAGGCCCTGCTGACGTCCGCGCTGGCGATCGGCGACGTCCGGCTATCGGGAAGCGATTTGGAACTGGCGTGCGGGCAAGTGCAGCTCGCCTTCGCGACGACGGAGGAAGGCGAACGCTACCCGCGCGAGCTCGAAGCCGTCGGGGCCGTGGTCATCACACGCGAGCGCGCGCGTTTGTCCGGCGAAAAAGTGCGGGTGACGCTAGAGCCGTGGCTGGACGACCCGCAGAGTAGGGTGGGTCAAGACCCACCTTCCCGTCCGGCCGGACAAAGTGGGCCTCGACTCGCCTTGCGCACACTGGACGTGTGGGGCAAAGCTTCCGTGGACGATGCGGACAATAAGGTCGCCGCCCGGGGCAAGCACATTACCGCGACCTTCCACGCCGCCAACGAGCTGGACCACGCAAGTGTGCTTGGCACGCCTGCCGAGCACGCCCTGGTGTACTACGAGCCGTACGCCGTCCAGGGTGAGCGCGTCGAGCTGGACCGTACGCAGCAGACGGTGCACGTGGACGGCCGCTCGAAACTGACGTTCCGCACCAGGCGCGGCTTGCGCGGCCAGCGCCGCGACCGGCCCCTGCCGATCGAGGTCACCAGCCACGAGTCGCTCCATATCGACGGGCAGCGCAACACGGTGCACTTCGTCGGCAACGTGACAGCGGCCAGTGGTAACGAGCGGCTACGAGCGGACGCGCTGACGCTACTGCTGGAAGACGTGGAAGTGGCGCCGACGAGCCGGCCGGCCGCGATGGCCCCGCTGGAAACGCTCCTACGTCAGGCTCAGCAAGTGCTCCTGGGCCGGCCCGAGCCGCAGGCCGAATCACGCTGGGGGTTCCTCGGGTTGACCGAGCGCGACGAGGAGGAGCGCGTGCGCAAGGAGCCGCTCCGCCTGCTGGCCCGCAACGCCATGGTCGAAAGCGAGACGTACAAAGAGGGTGACCCGCGGCCGATCATCCATTCCAGCATCGCCGCCCCGGAGCTCGATATCGAGATCAAGCAGCGCATCGTCCACACCGTCGGCGAAACGACGCTGTTGATGACCGATCGCCGCCTGTCCCACGACCAAGACAAGACACGCAAAACGCTCGGGCTGCCCTCGGCGTTGATGACGCGCGGCCCGAGCCAGACCGCCATGAAGTGCGACAAAGGCATGACCTATGTCGTCGGCGACGAGGGGCCCGACGCGCAGGATCAGGTGCTTTTCGAGGGCGTCGTCGTCTTCCGACACGTCGCCGGTCGCGAGATGGTCAACCTCGAGCAGATGCTGCCCGACGTGATCGCCTATCCGGAGCTGCTCGCCCGGCTCAAGAGCCGCAATACATATATGGAGTGCGACCGGCTCGAATGCGGCCTGTCCGCGGCAGGGAGCGCGGCAGACGCGAAGGGGCCCGACTCCGCTGCCGGAACGCGGATGCGCCTGTCGTGGCTGATCGCCTCCGGCAACGTGTATCTGCGCGATCAGCAGGAGTCCGTGATCCGTACGGTCCACGCACGTCAGGTGGAGTTCGATCGGCTGCGGAGTATCGTGCGCGTGTTGGGCTGGGAGGGGGTGCACGCCCGCATCTACAGCGAGAACCTTGAGACCGACCAGTTCGACATTCCCGCCATCGGCTCGGAGTTCATCATCGACCTCGAGAACAACACCATCCAGGCCGGCGAAACCAGGGGCGAGTTCCGCCGGCCGTAGCCAGACGGACATCCCGCCGGTCATTCTGATAGCCGAACGCGTGTCCCGCCGGTCATTCTGATAACCGAACGGATGCGCCGCCGGTCATTCTGAGCGAAGCGAAGAATCTCGTCACTCTGGCAGCTTTGGGGCCAGATCCTTCGCTGCGCTCAGGATGACCGAATCTCTCGCGGGTTGGGGCCGGGTCCTTCGCTGCGCTCAGCATGACAGGCCGTGGCGCGTTACATCCGCTCCACGGCTTCGATGCCGAGCAGGCCCAGGCCGAGTTTCAGCGCCCGGGCGGTCAGGTCGCACAGCCGCATGCGGCTCGAACGGGTGGCTTCGTCCGGCGCCTGGATCACCGGGCAGGCCTCGTAGAAGCGCATGAACTCCGCCGCCAACTCGTAGAGGTAGCTGCACAGGATGTGCGGCGCCAGCTCGGCCGCCACCGCGTCGATCGTCTCCCGCAACTGCGCCAGCCGCAGGGCCAACGCCCGCTCGGCCGGCTCGCCGAGCGCGAGCGTCACGCCGGAGCCGTACACATCGGGCGAGCCGAACCGCTCGGCCGCCTTGCGGTAGATCGAACGGATGCGCGCATACGCGTACATCATGTACGGGGCCGTATTGCCTTGCAGCGCCAGCATCTTGTCCCAGTTGAAGACGTAGTCACTGACGCGATCATTACGCAGATCGGCGTATTTGACTGCCCCGATCCCCACCCGCCGGGCAATCTCGCGCTTCTCCGCGTCGCTAAAGCCGGAATCCGCGCTCTCTTCCCCTTCGTGGCTTCGTGGCTTCGTGGCTTCGTGCCTTTCTTCCAACAAGTCCCACGCCCGCTTCTCCGCCTCGTCGAGCAGCTCGCTCAGCTTGACGT
>JAUWXH010000206.1 GCA_030616465.1 Planctomycetota bacterium
GAGGTGAAACCGCGCTGACTTCGCCGGCATGGCGCGGCACGTACATGCCGTGACAGCGCACGCACTTGACCAACCGGTCGGCGTACACCTCCGGCACTTTCATTCTCTCCCGACAGTGTGGACAGACGACGTGCACGGCCCACACTCCACACAGCAACCTGACACCGCGACAGTCCACGGCCAGAAATGAACAAATCATTCCGTCTGCCGCGGCAGACCTCTATTCTGAAGCTACCCGTCCGACGGTGCCGCGTCAAGCCCAAACCGGGGCGGGGCGCGCGTCCGGCCGGCGTTCCACCGGCAGGGCCCCGGTGTTTGGCAGGCGCTGCTGATCGCGCCCCGTCGGTGCTACTTGGTCTCGAAGTATATCTGCGCCGTCTCGCTCTTGTCGGCCACGACGGTCAGCACCAGCATGTGTTTCAACCCGGGCTTGAGCTCGACGCCGGAAACCTCGTCGTCGGTTACGTTCAGGACCTTGAACCCTTCGCCGGGAGCCCCGAGGTCGTACTCGACACCCGGCTTCATCTGGGCCTGCGTGTCCTTGCTGACCGCGAAGACCTTGAACTCGGCCAGGTGCGAATAGTCGGCCTCGAACTCCTGGTGGATCTGGACCGAGACGGTGGTAATGCGGCCGAACCGATCAGGGTCGCGGATCTCGAACTGAAGCTTGGGGCTGGTGCTGACCGGCTCCTTGATCTCCCAGCGCGAGTAGCCGGTCGCCGCCTTCTTCAGCGTGCTCTGCTTGCCCTTTTGTCCATCGAGCCGGATGCGCAGGTAGCTGTCCTTCTTCATGAGGTTGAGGGCTACCCGCCCGCCGGTCATCCCCGCGCTGGTCCCGCTGCAACCGGCAAGCAGCAGGACCCCGCAACTCAAAACTGCTACCGAGGCTAATCGGTGATACATGAGGAGACTCCTTTCTCAGTAGGACCCAGAATGGTTCCGGGGATCCTTCGTGTCGATACACGACCGCGCCTTCATACCCCGACCGGGTCCAGTGTAACCCCACCGGCCGAGCCGGAAAACCCTCAGGGGGATCAACACACAAACCGCTCCCTCCAGTTAGAGGCTTCCGCTCGGTAGGCCTGGGTGGCACGCGTGTCCGGCTGGTGTTGTTCGGTAGCGGTCAGAGGGGGGTTACGGCGGTTGCCGACATGCGTGCAATGCGGACGGCCTTGTCCACGTGGTGGGTTGTGACGACCATGGCGGCGGCGAACAAAACGCCCTTCGCGACCGTATCCGCAAAGGGAACCGTGATCGACGCGCCCCGCGATTCGCGACCGCACGCGTTGCCGCACGGGTCGAACGCTTCGTACTCCCACGCTACACTTTCGGCCATATGGGCACGCAGCGGCCACACGAATCGGTCAAGCTCATCTGCGGCCTGCTCGGCGGCGACGCGGACCTGCTGCGCCGCGCGCGGCAACTGCTCGTGAAGCGCTTCGGCCCCGTGGACCTCGAGAGCGACACCTGGCCGTTCGACCAGACGGACTACTACGAAGGCGAGATGGGGCCGGAGCTCAAACGGCGGTTCCTGAGCTTCGAGGGGCGGATTCGCCCCGACACGCTGGCCGAGATCAAATGTAACACGAATAAGCTGGAGGCCCAGATTGCGGAGGATTGCCTGGTCCAAGGCATCCCCCGCCCGGTCAATCTCGACCCCGGCTACCTCGACCTGGGCAAGCTGGTGCTGGCGACCACCAAGGACCGCTCGCACCGCATCTACATCGGCCAACGCATCTTCGCCGAGGTCACGCTCCACTTCACCGAGGGCCAGTGGCAGACCTGGCCGTGGACCTACCCGGACTACCACCGCCCGGAATACCACGCCTTCTTCATGCAGGTACGCGAGCGGCTGAAGGAGCAACGTCGGCAAACGGCCGACCCGCCCCACCGGCCGAACGGGGACAGCCCATGAACCCGGCCACGTTGGCAATCCTGCTGGCCGCAGCCGGCGCTGCCAGCCTCGTGCTCTCTCTCGCGCTCACCCCGCTGGCCATGCGCGTAGGTCGCCGACTGGACTTCGTGGACCACCCCGGCGGACATAAATCCCACCAAGCCGCCATCCCCTACGGCGGCGGGAGCGCGATCTTCCTGGCGGCGTGGGGGCCGATCGGCATGCTGGTACTCTTGGCGGCAGCGCTGCCGCAGACGTGGATCGCAGAGACGTTCGGCGAGTCCATGCGGGCGTACGTCGGCGGGCTGCACGATCGGACCGCTCCCGCACTCGTAATCCTGGCGGGGGCGCTCGTCATGCACCTGCTGGGGTTGTACGACGATGTTCGGCCGTTGCCGGCGGCGATCAAGCTCGTCGTCATGCTGGCGGTCGGCCTACTGGTCGCCATCGTTGGGGGTGTGCGCATTGCCGAGTTCGCCGGGCCGGTAGTCTCTATCATCGCGACGGCGGCCTGGATCGTACTGATCTGCAACGCCTTCAACTTCCTGGACAACATGGACGGGCTGAGCGCCGGCGTGGCCTGCATCTGCATGGCGTTACTGGTGGCGTGCGGGCTGCTGGCCGAGCAGGTGCTGGTGCCGGCGTTGGGCTGCATCTTCCTGGGGGCGACCGCCGGTTTCCTGGTGTACAACTTCCCGCCGGCACGCGTCTTCATGGGCGATGGCGGGAGCCTGCTGATCGGCTACATGCTCGCGGTCCTCTCGATCCTGACGACCTACTACGAGAGCGGGCAGGAACGTCCGCCCTTCGCGCTGGCCATGCCGATCGTGATTCTGGCGGTGCCGCTGTACGACTTCGCGAGCGTGGTGGTGATCCGGCTGGCCGAGGGCCGCAATCCGATGAAAGGCGACCAGCGCCACTTCTCGCACCGGCTCGTGCAGCGCGGGCTTAGCCGACGCTTTGCCGTCCTGACTATCTACCTGGCCACCGTGGCGACCGGCCTAGGGGCGACGTTGCTGCCACAGGCGGGGCTGCGCGAAACGATCACGATCGCGGCAGTGGTCGTCATGGTGCTGGCCATCGTTGCCATCCTTGAATCCCCCTTGCGCAGGGACCCATGAGCCGGTCGGCAACATCGTCCGATGCCCGTCGGGTCAACGCGGCGGTTGCCGTTCCACTGCCGGACCGATTGCTCTTCTACGTGCTGGTGGCATTGCTCTGCGCGCGTCCGCTGATCTCGGAAACCTTCGAGCGGGTGCAGCTCGCATTCCTCGCACCGGTCGTCGGCTCGGGCGGGACAACGCCGGCGACGACCGCCTGGCTCGACAGCCTGCTGCTGGCGGCGGCGATAACGGTGCTCGCGCGGCGGCGGGGATCCTGGCCGGGCGGCCCGGTGGTCGCGACGGCGACAGTGCTGCTGGGTGTCGCCCTGGTATTATCAGTCGTCGCCGCCGGGGACAAACGCGCGGCCCTCAACGCCGGTGCAAGCCTGCTGGTCGGCGTGCTGGCCGGGCTGGCGCTAGTGCGCGTGATGTCGGCGGGCTGGATGGCTCGGCTGCTAATCGCGGCGCTGCTGGCCAGCGGTTGCGCGAATGCCGTCAAGTGCGTCACGCAACGGGCCTACGAGTTCCAGGACACACTCAAGTACTGGGAGGAACAGAAGCCGGGATTGGCTGCCCGCGGCTTCAACTTGGACGATCCCGGCATCGTCAACTTCGAACGGCGCCTGCGCTCCGCGGAGGCGTACGGTTATCTCTCCCATCCGAACGTGGCCGCCTCGTGCCTGATGATGGGGCTGCTGGCAGCCGGCGGACTGCTGGCCGCCACCCTTTTCGGAACGAAGCCACGACCTGGCGTGGACGTGCTTGCCGCTGGCGCCGTGACCGGGGGGGCAATATGCGCATTGCTGGCGGCGGGCTTGTGGCTGACCGGCAGCACCGGCGCCATCCTGGCCGCCGGCAGCAGCGCGGTGTTACTGATCCTGTTCGGACTGGGCCGCCGTTGGATCGCAGCCCACGCCGGCCAAGTCACGGCCCTGCTGGCAGCCGCCTATCTCGCCCTCATGGCCGCCGGGGTGGGCTATGGCCTGAAGAGAGGCACCCTGCCGCACTCATCACTCGCGTTTCGCTGGCATTACTGGACGGCGGCGGTCAAGACACTGCCCGAGGCCCCGCTGACCGGGATCGGCCGCGAGAACTTCGCACCCGCATTCATGCGCCACAAGTCGCCGGAAAGCCCGGAAGAGGTGCGCAACCCGCACAACCTGTGGCTGGCCCTGCTGGTGGAGCTGGGGCCGCTGGGGTTGGCGGGCGGCGTGCTGCTAGCGGGCGTCTGCGTGTTCGGGGCGCTCCGCCGACTTCGACAGACCGAGGAGCAAGCCGGGCCACAGGGGAGGCTCAGCGTCCGGCGGCTGGCCCCTGCGGCGGTAGGCGTCATCCTGGTGCAGGCAGCCTTCTCCGGCGAGCAGTTGTCCAACTCCGGCGTGGCCCTGCTGTGGGCGGTGATACTGGTCACAACCTGGATCGTGACTTTCATGCTCTCAGCGTGGGTGATCCGCACGGGCGCGGGCTGTCATACACATGCGGAGTGGCTGGCGGCCGGGCTGGGAGCGGCGATCCTGGCCACGCTAGCGCACAACCTGATCGGCTTCTCGCTGCTGACGCCGGCAGGGCTCTCGACCTTCGTAACGTGTGCAGCAGCGGCGATCGCGTTGAGGGCCGGACACGCGCCAGCCCGCGCGCCGGCGAGCCGTCCCGCAGGAGGCGCGGCAAGGGGACGCGTGCGGCTGGTGCCGGCGCTGATCGGCATAGGCGTCGTTGCGGCGCACGTCGTGGTGGTCACGGTCCCCACGACCAGGACGCAACGCGCATTGGACCGCATGCGTATGGCGTTGTCCGACGGGCAGGCCACGGCGGTGCTGGAAACGGGGCGGCACGCCCTGGCGGCGGACTCCTGGGACGCCGCCGCCGCCCGCACGGTCGCCGCCGGTGTGCTCCAAACCGCGATGAACCCCAGGCTCAGCGACGCCCGGCGGCTGGAGCTACTGCGCCTGGCACGTGAGTACGCCTTGACCGCCCGGGC
>JAUWXH010000410.1 GCA_030616465.1 Planctomycetota bacterium
ATCGCGTCGGCCAGCCGGTCGATCAAGGGTTCGGCGACCTCGCCGGACGCCGATGCGTCGAACGACGGTCGCCGGCCCTTGCGGGCGTCGGCATAAACCGTGAACGCACTGACCAGCAGCACCCCACCCTGCGTGTCCGCAACCGACAGGTTCATTTTGCGTTCGCCATCGGGGAAAATGCGCAGGTTGGCGACCTTGTCGGCGATGTAGCGGATGTCGTCTTCGCCGTCGTCCGGCGCGGCGGCGGCATACACCAGCAGCCCCGGCCCGATCTGCCCGACGGTCTCGCTTTCGACCACAACCGCCGCCCGGCTGACGCGCTGCACTACGGCTCGCAAAGTGTTCTCTCCGCTGGATTACTCGCCGGTGAAGTCTTGGGCCGCCCGTGGGTTTGTTCTCACGTCCTACGGCCGCGACAACGATTGCGCCGCGTGTGGCGGCGCGTTACCGCCGCTGCGATCAGTCAGAGCCGCGAGTGGACACCCTCGGTCTGAAGGTGGATGGTCTTGCGAGTCAGGTCATGCATCGCGTCGATGTAACGGATCGTCCGCGAGCGCGCCCGCATCACGATCGAATGCGTGCGCGCGATGTGCCCGTTGACGCGTACGCCGCGGAGCATGGCGTTGTCCGTGATGCCGGTCGCGGCAAACACGATCCCGTCGCCCTGGGCCATGTCGCGGGAGGTGTACAGGCGTTTGAGCTTCTCCTCGGTGTAGCCTTGTTCCTCCAGGCTCTTACGCTCCTCCTCATCGCGCGGCCAGACACGGGCCAGGATCTCGCCGCCCAGGCACTTGATGGCGGCCGCCGCCAGTACCGCTTCCGGCGATCCCCCGACGCCCAGGTAGACGTCCACGCCGCTGTCCGGCATCGAGGGCGCGATCGCTCCGGCGATGTCGCCGTCCCCGATCAGGCGGATCGCCGCCCCGGACTGCCGGACCCTGGAGATCAGCTCCTCGTGTCGTGGCCGATCGAGCAGACACACGACCAGGTCACGAACGCGTTTGCCGAGCTTGAGCGCGATCAGCTCGAGATTCTGTTCGACCGGGACGTCGAAGCGGATTGTGCCGGTGCCCTCCTTGACCTTCGGCCCGACCGCGATCTTGTCCATATAGAAGCTGGGGACGGCGGCCAGGGCGCTGTCCTCGGGGGATTCGGTTTTGGCGGCGGCGATTACGCTTACGGCGCCCGGCAGCCCCTTGGACGTGAGCGTCGTACCGTCGATCGGATCCAGGGCGATGCTGACGGATATTGAGCCGGCCTTCCAGCTCCCCAACTTCTCGCCCACGAAGATACCCGGGGCCTCGTCCTTGATCCCCTCGCCGATCGTACACATCCCGCACATGTCCATCAGGTTCAGCATGCCGCGAATGGCGTCGGTGGCAGCGGCGTCGGCCGCCTCCTTATTGCCTTTGCCGATCCACTTGAAGGCAGTCAGCGCCGCGGCCTCGCTGGCCCGTACCAGGTCCAGCCCGATCAGACGTTCCGGCCCCAAGGCTGCTCGGTACGCCGCTTGTTCATCCGTCATGATTGATTCCCTGAATTGCCGCACTGCTCACGCCGCCGGCAGGCCCGTTCAAGCTCCGCCGACATGCCCAGTATACTACCACACCACCGCAAACCCCACAACCGGACGCCGCGCTCGGTAGGGGGGTACACCTGCCGGCCGGCCGCTAAGATAGCTGTGCAGATGGCCAAGGGTGCTGCCTGCCCGTGACTGCGTCGGGGCCAGAACCGTGCGTGATTTGGCGAGCCTTCACTGGGATACCATCGGCCCGGCATCGGGCGGCGCGAGCATCCCTGCTCCAGACATCCTACGCCGGGCCGTGTCCGGCAGCCCCGTGCTCGAACCGTTTCTGAACGCCGCGGCCTCCACTGGCCAGCCCGTCCTGTTACTCGTCAACGACGGGCATCGTTCGACGCTGACCAACCCGGCGTTGGCCACTTTGGCGGAGTTCTCGCGGGCGTTGCCGGCCCAGCCGCGCTTCCGGGCCCTGGTTGCGACGGGTACACACCGCTTCTCCGCAGAAGAACGCCGAGCGTTCGAAGCGCTGACCTTTGCCGACTGCGGGCTCCAGATCGAAGCCGTAGCCTGGCACGACGTGACCGATGCGGCGTGGCTGACCGCGGTGAACGGCATGTGCCTGCATCGCTGGCTGGCCGAAAGCGCCTTCCTGCTACCCATCGGCAGCGTCGAGCCGCACTACTTCGCTGGCGTCACCGGGGCGCATAAGACCGTCACGATCGGCTGCATGGCGCAAGAGGAGATCGAAGGCAACCACGCCGGTGCGCTCGCGCCAGAGTCAGACGTCCTGCGGCTGCACGGCAATCCGGTCTTTGACGGCATCGTCGAGTACCTGGGAAAGCTGCAATCGGCTGGCAAGACGATCTGCGCCATCAATGAGGTCGTGCGGGGCGGTGAGCTGATCGCCGCCGCGGTGGGCGATCCGCTGGAGACGCTCGACCGGTTGCTGCCGACGGTGCGGCAGGTGTTCGTGCGGCCGATCGAACGCCCGGCGGATGTGCTGCGCCTGCGCGTGCCGCTGCCGTTGGGGCGGAACCTATATCAGGCCGACAAGGCGCTGAAGAACAACCATCTCGCGGTTCGCGACGGCGGCGGGATTGTGCTCGAAGCCGATTGCCCGGAAGGGGTCGGCCCCGACGCGTTCATGAACCTCCTTCGCCGCGCCGGCGACTACGCGACCGCCCGGCAAATCGTGGCGCAGGAGGGTTACCGGCTCGGCGACCACAAAGCGGTCAAGCTGCGACATCTGACCGACCCGGCGCAGCGCGGCGTGCGTGTCGCGCTCGTGTCGCCGCACGTCTCCGACGCGGACGCGGAATCGGCGGGAATGAAGGTCTTCCCCAAGCTCGCCCCTGCATTGGATTGGCTGGCGCGGGTCGTGCCCGGTCGCTTGGAGCGCGGGCTGATCGTCGAGGACGCCGGCGTGACCTGCGCCACGCCGCACGGACGCCATTAACCAAGAGC
>JAUWXH010000411.1 GCA_030616465.1 Planctomycetota bacterium
GGGGAACAGCGGACCGTCTCCCACCGCCGCGCTCGCGCAGAGCATCCCGAGCGCTACCGATACGCCGATACGGAACTGAGACCCGCGCGCTACCATCGTGCCTCCTCCTCTGCGATATGCCCCTATTCTACCACAGGCATCCTACCAGACAGCGATATGCGACTGCAACCTCAAATCGCCCCATGCGCCGGCTGCCGCTGGTGGCTCGCCCACCAGTGCTCTTCCGGCCGCTCCTCCCGTGCCTCCGCATTGCAAACGGGTGACTTCTTCGCGCCTCGCGAAGATCCTCCTGCCCACGTTTCGCCCCGCACCCGATCGTTGAACCCTGAACCTTGCACCCTCGCCCCCGAACCCTGTCCGCTGTTCCCCGTTCCCTGTTGCCCGGCAACTCGCTATTCTTAACTCTGAATTCGCTACTCGGCGTCAGCCCCCGCCAATCTCCACCAACTGAAAACCGACAACTGAAAACTGAAAACTCGACGCGTACCATCTTCCGTGAACGCACATAGGGAGAGCTTACAGCTTACGGCTTACGCCTGAAGGCTACCGCCACCGCCGGCCGTTCCGTCCGATAACCAAGGTGGCCAACTCGGCAGCGCGCAAACATGACCACCTTGGCCACCTTCCCCTCACGGACCCGCGCGACCGCTTTTATCAGAACCGGAATCAGCCGGTCTCCCGCTGCCGGTCAGGTTCCACAACCCCAGTCGGCCAGCAGGATGCCCAGATCGGCGTGATCGGTGTCGCCGTCGCTGTCGATATCGGCGGGGCACTCTTCCCTGTAGGACAAGTTATCGATGCCCCCGCTCGCGTTGCCGGCTGCTGTTTCGGGTTGGCGCGTTGGCGGATACGATGTTCCTGACGCGGTGGCGATAAAGACCAGGGGCAGAATGTCGGTGGAGCAATAATGCCGGGACTGAGTTACCGCACTGCCGGTGAATCGCACGGGAAGGCCCTGACGGTGCTGGTGGAAGGGCTACCGGCCGGGCTGGCCGTTGATATCGAGCTGATCAACAGGGAGCTGCGCCGGCGGCAGGGGGGCTATGGCCGCGGCGGGCGTATGAACATCGAGAAGGATAAGGCCAATATGCTCAGCGGGCTGCGGCGAGGGGTCACAATCGGCTCGCCGCTGGTCCTGCAAATCCCGAATCGTGACCACCGGATCGACGAGGCGCCGGAGATCAATCGGCCGCGGCCGGGTCATGCCGACCTGGCCGGCAGCCTGAAATGGCTGACCACCGATTGCCGCAACGCGCTCGAACGTGCGTCAGCCCGCGAGACGGCCGCCCGCGTCGCCGCGGGGGCGCTGGCCAAGAGCCTGCTGCGCCAGTTCGACGTGCAATGCGTCGGGTTTGTCGTCGAGCTCGGCGGCATCCGTGCCAGCGTGGCGGATGACGCCTCCGCCGATCAGCTTATTGCCGCCCGTGATGCGAACGAGCTGTATACGCCGGACGCCTCCGTCGTCCAGGCCATGATCGCGGCCATCCGGGAAGCCGAGCAAGCGGGTGACACGCTAGGCGGGGTCGTCGAGCTACGCGCGTTCGGGCTGCCGCCCGGGCTGGGGACGTGTACGGCATGGCAGGACAAGCTGGATGGTCGGCTGATGCAGGCGGTGGGTTCGATCCAGGCCATCAAGGGAGTGGAGGTCGGGCTGGGGTTCGAGGCCGCACGCCGACCGGGCAGCCAGGTGCACGACGCCATCCATTTCGACCCCGCACAGCGGGACCGACCGAACTTCGGGTTCGTGCGAAAGACGAATAATGCCGGCGGCCTGGAAGGCGGGATGACCAACGGGCAAACCCTGATCGTCCGCGCGGCGATGAAGCCGATCAGCACGCTGAGGCAGGGGATGGACAGCGTCAATCTCGAGACGCTGCACGCCGAGCGCACCGACTACGAGCGCAGCGACGTGTGTGCCGTCCCCGCGGCCAGCGTGGTGGTTGAGAACATCGTCGCCTTCGAGCTGGCCCGCGCGTGGCTGGGCAAGTTCAGCGGCGATACGTTGCGGGAGGTCCGAGCCGCGTACGATTTCTACGCCGCGGCGGTGCGATCCCTCCCCGCAGCCCAGCCCGAATGACGCCGGCTCGGGCGAGCGGGCTTCGGCACCAGCGTCCACCAGGCGAAGCAGGTGCAAAACGAGGGCGGGTAACCCAGGCTACCCGCCCCTGCCTCAAACCTCTCCTCTCCGAGTACTCGTTGCCCAGTTGCTAACGGCGACGTAGCAGGCTCACGGCGCCCAGGCCCAGCAGCACCAGCGAGGCCGGCTCGGGCACAACCGACAGGTTGTCAAACCCGAAGGCCTCGGTGCCGCCATCAGTCATCGCGGTGTACCGGATGTACAGCGTGTCGCCCGTGCCATCCACTCCAGCGCTGAACGTCTGGAAGTTGTCGTCCAGATACGCGCCGTTGATCAACATCGGGTCATCGAGCGTGACCGGCGTACCGCTGTCCATCATGTAGTTCTGAGAGCCATTCTCGTCGACCGAGCTGAAGAACAGCCCGCCCCAGTTGCTGTAGTCCCAACTGTACTCGAACAGGTGGGTGTCGCTGGACTCGAAGTCACCCATCGCGGCGAAGTCGATGCCGACTTCAATGTTCGTTAGCCCCGTGGCGTTGAACCAGAACTCCGTCGAGATCGGCCCCGACCACTCGGGGTTCTCAGTGTCGATAACGCCGAAGAAGCCGTTGTCGTTCATGGCGACGCCGGCGAAGCCCTGCGTGTCGTCGGGGTACGGGTCGTTGCCGAAGGCGCCTTCGACCGAATCATCGCTGATCCCGTACGGCATGCCGAAGCCGTTGGGGCCCAGGGCGGCGCGGGTCATCGGCCAGAATGCATCGCCGGCGGGCCAGGCACTGTTGCCGAACGCGGACACGTCCAGGGCGTTGGTCCCCTGCTCCGGACCGGCGTAGCCGTACGACGGTGGAATCACGTACTCCACCAGGTTGGTCTCCGTGCCGTCGAAGTCGACGAAGCCGTCCG
>JAUWXH010000449.1 GCA_030616465.1 Planctomycetota bacterium
AGCCACACGCGCCCGATCGTGATCAGCCCCCCGCCGGGGATCAACAGGTTGACCCACCACGCCGCCGACTGTTCGCGTTCCGCAATCACGGTACCGGCCTCGGGCTGGGTTCGTCGTTTTTGCCGCCGGCGACGCCGCTGCCGATGTGGGTGATCCGGTTGTAGAGTTCGGCGAGCTGGGCGATCAGCCGCGTGATCGAATGGTGCTCGCGGGCGTAGGCGGCCGCCGAGCGTGCCAGCGCCGACGCGTTGGGGTGTCGCTCGGCGGCGCGCGACAGGTGATAAGCCAACTCGACCGCGGACCTGGGCGTGAACTGCCAGGCGGTCCGGTCCTCGATAAACCACTCGGCGATTTGATCGCGCGAGGCGATCACGATTTTCCCGAGGGCCATGGCGGTGAGCGGGGCCAGGGCGAGCTCGTCCTGGCAGGCAGGTACGACGCACACGTCGGCACCCGGCACCGCGGCCTCCCAGAACTCGGGTTCGTCGATCAGCGATACGCAGTCGGCTATTCCCTGTCGGCGGATCTCTTGCCAAACCACGCGCCCCGACTCTCCGCCGCCGATCAGCACGACCTGCATATCGCAGTCCTTGCGGCGTAGCTGGGCGAGGGCGTCGATGAGCACCTGGAGGCCGCCGCGCTGGTCAAACCGTCCTGTCCAGACAACGCCCAAGGTTTGCTCCTGCGTCCGCGTACGGTCGGCCTGATCCGGGATCAGCAGTGCCGGCGGCACCAGGTGGACGAACTCGGATACCAGCGGCTGACGCGCTTGCAGCACCGCGCTGAATTCCCGACACCCCGCCGCCACGTGCTGGTTCGCGCGCACCCCGCGGCGACTGAGCCGGTGAAGGTCGTTGCCGGAGGTCAGGTGAATGAGCAGCGGCGTGCCGGCACGTTGCGTCCAATCGGCCAACGCCCGCAGGCACGTGGTTCCCCACAGATGCACCAGCGTCGGCGGGGGGGAGAACTGGCTCGTCAGATAGTGGCCGAGCCGCCACGCCCGCCAGCCGGAAAGACCTGGGACGCCCCGCACGTCGATGGGCGTTCCCTCCAGATCACGGAGAGCCTGGCCGTCGTCGGTCAACAGCGAGACGCGCACACCTTCGCCGTAGAGCCCCAGCCCCAGTCGCCGGAACATGTGCCCGAAGCGGTCGAAGAAATCGCAGTCGGCCACGTGCAGCACGTGTAGCGTTGCGTCCGCTGCGCTCTTGCCGGGAATCGACGAGTTGCTCGCTGCCATCATCGGGCAGGATAACACGTCCACCGAACGGCGTCAGGGGCCGGGCGCCGGCATCGGAGGTCGTGCGCCACCGCAGTGCCGGAACGACCCGCGCGGCGGGCCTAGCTGTCCGCATCGTGCGTATCGATGTCCGGCGGGGCGTGGTGATGCTCGGAGCGTCTCTGTCCGCGCAGAATGCGCGACATGCAGAACACGTTCAGGCCGACGACGAGCACGACGCTGAGCGTCATGATCACGGCGCCGCCGACGGTCAACGTGTCCTCGGCGCCGGCCGTCTGCGCCAGAACGATCGCGAGTACACTCATGGCGCCGCCTCCCAGTTGATGCCGTCCTGCTCGGCCTGGTCGATAGTACGGCCGATGCGATTGCGGCAGGCGATATCGATCAGGGCGACCAGCAGGATGAAGAAGACCGCGATGCCGATGAAGACGAAGCGCGCCACGTTGGCGTCCGTGCGGGCCTCGGCACGGGCCTGAACGGCTTCGTCTTGCTGCTCCTGCAACCACGGCGGCAGCGCGGCCAGGTCGATGGGCTGTTTCTCGGGCCCGAGGATGTGCGCCGTACGGGCGGCCAGCTCCTCCGCCAGAAGACCGGCGTCCTGGAAGTGTTCGGCGACGCCGGCGGCGTAGACGTCCCGCTCGGCCTGGCGGGCACGCGTGTTCGGGCTCATCCCGTCCAGGTACTCACCGGATTTGGTCGCCGTCCAGGAGACCAGGATAATTAGCAGGAAGGCGGGGGTGACGTAGCGGATCAGGATAGCGATGGCGCGCGGCACCCGGAAGTCGGCCCCGCGGTTCATCTCGTTCACGCCCCGCTCGGCCCCGATCACCCACCCGAAGATCAGCACGGTGCCGACGGCGGCGAAGATCATGCACAAGTTGCAGAGGTGGTCGGTATAGTCCATCGCCAGGGCGCCCTTGCTGAAGTACATCGTCAGGGTCGCCCCGATCACGGTGATCGCGGCCAGGATGAGCACGCTGCCCCGGCGTTTGAGCCCGAAGCCGTCTTCGATGAACGCGATCGCCGGCTGGAGCATGCTGAGCGAGCTGGTGACCGCGGCCAAGAAGAGCAGCCCGAACCACAGCGCCCCGAAGAAATGCCCCAGTGGCATGAAGTGCATGATGGCGGGGACGGTTATGAACCCGATTCCGAACGTGCTGATGCCCTCGACGCTGCCGGCCCCAAGAAACAGGAATGCGGTTGGGACGACGATCAACCCGCCCAGAATCACCTCGCAAAACTCGTTGGTGCTCGAGGCGCTCAGGGCGCTGAGCACCACGTCGTCGTCCTTGCGCAGGTAGCTCGAATAGCACAGGATGATGCCGAAGCCGACGCTCAGGCTGAAGAAGATCTGGCCGGCGGCTTCCAGCCACACCTGGGGGTCCTGCAACTTGTCCCACTGTGGGTTCCACATGAAGCCCAGGCCGGAAGAAATCCTCGGCAGGGTCAGGACGCGCACCAGGATGATGATCGCGCAGAAGATCAGCG
>JAUWXH010000036.1 GCA_030616465.1 Planctomycetota bacterium
CGTCGCCGACCCGTCCGCTGCGTATGCTGGGCAAGCCCTTGCCCGCCAGACGGAAGAGCGCCCCGTGCTGCGTGCCGGCCGGGATGCGTAGTGGCGACGCTCCCGTCAGCGTCGGCACCTCGACCTGGGCGCCCAACGCGGCCTGGGTAAAGCCGATCGGCAGGCGGCAGATCAGGTGATCCCCGTCGCGTTCGAAGAACGGGTGCCGCCGCACGCGGACCACGCAGTGCAGATCACCGCGCACGCTGCCGGTCGGCCCGGGCTCACCCTCGCCCCGCATGCGGGTCGCCTGGCCGTCGTGGACTCCCGGCGGAATCTTCACGCTCAAAACGCGCTCCTTAGCGGCGCGACCGGATCCGGGGCAGCGGCGGCAGGGCGTGTCCACGACCGCCCCCCGCCCGCGGCAGTTGGGACAATCGGTCACGCTGCGGGTGACGAAGAAGCCGACACTGGTCTGGCGTTCCACCTGCCCGTAGCCGCCGCAGGTCCGGCAGGTAACCGGCTCGGTCCCCGACTGGGCACCGCTCCCGCCGCAGCGATCACAGAAGTCGTTCCGCTCGAAGCGCAGGGTTTTCTCGACGCCGGTGGCGACCTCCGACAGGTCGATTTCGATAACGGTCTGAATGTCCACGCCGCGCCCGGCACGCGTTCGCCCGCGGACGCCACCGCCGCCGAACAGATCCCCGAACAGATCCCCGAAAATGCTGAAAATGTCGTCCACGGCCATGTGGGAGAAGTCGTGCATGCGGACGCCGTCCAGACCGGTGTGACCGTAGTGGTCATAGCGCCCGCGCTTCTCCGGGTCGGAGAGCACCTCGTAGGCCTCGGAAGCGGCCTTGAACTTCTCCTCGGCGCCCGGCTCGCGGTTGCGATCGGGATGGTACTTGAGCGCCGCCTGACGAAACGCCCGCTTGACCTCGTCGGGCGAGGCGTTTCGGCTTACGCCCAGCACTTCGTAATAATCGCGTTTTCCCGGCACCGGCGTTCTCGGCGTGAAGGATCGGGGGTGTTCGACCCCATCTACTCTATCGACTGCCATTGGCGCCGCATTTATGACGTCTGGCTCATTGCCGCGCTCCCAGCATGCCGCAGGGGCGGCCGTAAGTCCTACGAACGCCCCTGCGCCGCCACTGATTCTGCCGATCCGCCGCTAGTGCGTGGCGCCTTCGATACCTTCGTGCTTGTCTTCCTTGTACTCGGTGCAGAGCACGTCGGTGGTGAGCATCAGCCCGGCGACGCTGGCCGCGTTCTGCAAAGCGACGCGGGCCACCTTGGCCGGATCGATGATGCCGGCCTCGAACATATCCACGTACTCGCCGCGATTGGCGTCGTAGCCGACGTTCTTGCCGCGGGAAAAGATCTCATCGACGACCACGCCGCCGTCCGCCCCGGCGTTCTCGACGATCTGGCGCGTGGGGAACTCCAGCGCCTTGGCGATGATCCGGTAACCGACGGCTTCCTCACCTTCGACCTTCTTGGCCGCGTCCTGGACGGCCTTGATCGCCCGCAAGAAGACCACCCCGCCGCCGGGCACGATACCCTCTTCCGCGGCCGCCTTGGTGGCGTGGAAGGCGTCGTCCACGAGGTCTTTGCGTTCCTTGACCTCGACCTCGGTGGCACCGCCGACCTTGACCAGCGCGACGCCGCCGGTGAGCTTGGCCAAACGCTCCTGGAGCTTCTCGCTGTCGTAGTCGCTGGTGGTCTTGTCGATCTGGTTGCGGATCTGGCCGATGCGCGCCTGGATGTCGGCCTTCTTGCCGGCACCTTCGATGATCGTCGTGTCGTCCTTGGTGATAATGACCCGCTTGGCCCGACCCATCACGCTCAGATCGACGCCCTCCAACTTCAGCCCGCGATCCTCGCTGATGAACTCGCCGCCGGTGAGCACGGCAAGGTCGCCCAGCAGGGCTTTGCGGCGTTCGCCGAAGCCCGGCGCCTTGACCGCACAAACCTGGAACGTGCCGCGCAGGCGGTTGACCACCAGGGCCGCCAGGGCTTCGCCCTCGACGTCCTCGGCGACGATCAGCAGCGGCTTGGCAACGTTGACGATCTTTTCCAGCAGCGGAATCATGTCGCGCAGCGAGCTGATCTTCTTCTCGTAGATCAGGATATACGGGTCCTCGAGCAGGCATTCGAGCGAAGCGGGGTTCGTGATGAAATACGGCGAGATGAACCCCTTGTCGAACTGCATGCCCTCGACATGCTCCCAGGTGGTGTCCAGGCTCTTGCCCTCCTCGACCTCGACCACGCCGTCCTTGCCGACCTTCTCTAACGCCTCCGAGAGCATCTTGCCGACTTCCCGGTCGCCGTTGGCGCTGATCGTGCCCACCTTGGCCATGTCGTCTTTGCCGCGAACTTTCATCGACTGGGCTTCGATATTCTTGACGACGACTTCGACGGCGGCGTCAATGCCGCGCTTGAGCGCCATCGGGTTGGCGCCCGCGGTGACGTTCTTGAGCCCTTCCGAGAAGATCGCCTCGGCGAAGATGGTCGCGGTGGTCGTGCCGTCGCCGACCACGTCGGACGTCTTGCTGGCCACCTCGTTCACCAGCTTGGCGCCCATGTTCTGGAACGGCTCGGGCAGCTCGATCTCCTTGCTGACCGTGACGCCGTCCTTGGTGATCCGCGGCGAGCCCCATGACTTCTGCAGGATGACGTTGTGGCCGACCGGACCCAGCGTGGTCTTGACCGCCTGGGCCAGCTTGCGAATCCCGGCCAACACCTCGCGCCGCGCGTGATCGCTGTACATCAATTGCTTGGCTGGCATCTGTTTAATCCCTCTATTCAGCTTTCGGTCGGTACCGACCTCTCGTCTGGTGTCACCGTAAGAATCGCAGTGATCCGAAGTTGATCTTCGCGCGGCAACTCTGAGCGAATCACATCCGACAGTCTCTGCTGACGGTCGATCTGCTCCATCCCATCGAAGCCACGCCAGATCAGAAATCCCCCCACTTTCTCTGCCGGAAAGGCCTGCTCAAGCTCGGCCTTGGCCTCTGGAAACTGCGCCTCGAGCAACTTGCGCAGTCGTTTTATAAGCTCTTCCATTGCTCTACTCCGTAAGTGACGACTTCCACTGCGGCATTCACGATCCGGCGACTGCTGTTCGTGAGCAAATCTCCTTTCCCCGCAAAGAGCCGCCTACTTGTCAAAAACTTTCGCAGGGCGGTTTCCGATCGATAACGATGGCCGTTATCCCAGCGGGTCACGACCTCGCCGAGCCGGGCGGCGATGACCGGCAGTCGCTGCTCTGACGCCCCATCAAAAAACCGGCCGCGTCTTGCCAGGCGGTCGAGATCGTGCCTCTCGTCCAGAATCGGGTCGAGGCGACTCTTGAAAGCTCGAAGCATGCACTCCACGGCAAGACCGCCGACATAGTGAGCCAAAGCGTGCCGTTGCCACGTATACAGTTCCACCGCAACGGTAACATGTTCCTGCGCGGCGATCGCATACGTTTCGGCTCGGAATTCGCGCGGCGCATCACCCACCTGCCAATCTCCCTGTGCATATACTGGCCGCAGCGCTATAGCTGCACCGCGAGCACGTCGCTCTCGCGGAGAAGGACGTAGGTGTCGCCCTCGAGCTCGACCTCGGTGCCGCTGTATTTACCGTAGAAAACCCGGTCGCCGACCTTCAGCGACATCTCGCCGCGCTCGCCGCTCTTCTCCAGCAGCTTGCCGGGACCGGTCGCGATCACTTTGCCGCGTTGGGGCTTTTCGCGGGCGCTGTCGGGCAGGACGATCCCGCCGGCAGTCCGCTCCTCCGCCTCGAACGGCTCAACGACGACCCGATCGTCCAAGGGACGAATCTTCAACTTCTTCGCAGTGGCTGTTGCCATACTTATGCCTCCAGCTGAGCGATTGGTTCTCAGTTCTCAGTTTTCAGTTCTCAGCGTTCAGTTCCAGTTGGGTGCCCCACCCTTCCAGGGTGGGGGACGGATGCATCCGTTGGATATCCCTTGCTTCCCGGTCAGTCCCCCAGGCTGAAAGCCTGGGGCACCCGCTGTAAGCCTGGGGCACCCGACCATTCGCTATTCGCTATTCGCTATTCTTAACTCGCCATTGACTACATCATTCCGCCCATGCCGCCCATACCGCCCATACCTTCCATGCCGTCCATGTCGTCCATGCCGCCGGGCATGCCGCCCGGGCCGCCCGGGCCCTTCTTCTTCTCCGGCTTCTCGGCCACCAAACAGGCGGTCGAGAGCAGTATGCGGGCCACGCTGCTGCCGTTCTCCAACGCGCAGCGCACGACCTTGGTGGGGTCGATCACGCCCTGCCTGGTCAGGTCGCCATACTCGCCCGTGTCCGCGTTGAAACCGAACGGGACGCGGGCGTTGGCCTCGACCTTCCGGAGGACGACGGGGCCTTCATATCCGGCGTTAGCGGCAATCTGCATCAGCGGGACGGTCAGCGCGCTGCGGACGACCTTGACGCCGACCTTTTCGGCCTCGCCTTTGATGCGGAGGTTGTCGAGGGCTTTGCGCGCCCGCAGCAGGGCCACGCCCCCGCCTGGTACGACCCCCTCTTCGATCGCCGCCCGGGTGGCGTGCAAGGCGTCTTCGACGAGCGCCTTGCGCTCCTTCAGCGCGGTCTCGGTGGCGGCACCAACGTTGATCTGGGCCACACCCCCGGCCAGCTTGGCCAGGCGCTCTTGCAGCTTCTCGCCATCGTAGTCGCTGGTCGTGATGTCGATCTCCCGCCGAATCTGCTCGATGCGGCCCTTGATCGACCTGTTGTCGCCGGCACCCTCGATGATCGTGGTGTTGTCCGCGTCGATGCGGATCTTCTTGGCCTGCCCCAGATCGGCGATGGCGACCGAATCGAGCTCGATGCCGAGGTCCTTGAAGACGGCTCTGCCGCCGGTCAGCACGGCGATGTCCTCCAGCATCGCTTTGCGGCGGTCGCCGTAGCCGGGGGCCTTCACCGCGGCGACCTCGAGGATCCCGCGCAGCTTGTTGACCACCAGCGTGGCCAGGGCCTCGCCTTCAATGTCCTCGGCCACGATCAGCAACGGCCGCTTGGCCTGGGCGGTCTTCTCCAGCAGCGGCACGAGCTTGGTGACGCTGCTGATCTTGTCTTCGTAGATGAGCACGAAAGCCCGCTCGAGCACGACCTCCATGGCGTCGGGATCGGTGATGAAGTGCGGGCTGAGATAGCCGCGATCGAACTGCATACCTTCCACGACCTCCACGGTGGTCTCCAGGCTCTTGCCTTCCTCCACCGTGATCACCCCGTCCTTGCCGACCTTCTGGAAGCAGTCGGCCATGATCTCACCGATCGAGCGGTCGTTGTTGGCGGAGATAGCGGCGATGTTGATGATGTCCTCGGTCTTGGCCACGTTGACCGGCCGCGAGATCTTCTTCAGCTCCGCGACCACGGCCCTGACCGCGACCTCAATGCCGCGGTTGATCCCGTTGGCGTCGTACCCCGCCACGATGTTCCGGAGCCCCGCCTTGTAGATGGCCTCGGCCAGGATGGTGGCGGTGGTGGTGCCGTCGCCGGCCACGTCGCTGGTCTTGCTGGCGGCCTCCTTGACCAACTGGGCCCCTATGTTCTCGTACTTGTTGTGCAGCTCGATCTCCTCGGCCACGGTGACCCCGTCCTTGGTGACGGTCGGGGCGCCCCAGCCCTTGTCCAGGACGGCATTGCGGCCACGCGGGCCGAACGTGCTGCGAACCGCGGAGGTCAGCTTCTCGACCCCCGTAAGAATGGCCTGCTGGGCTTCGTTCTCGAAAGCCAACTGCTTCACCGCCATGAAGACGTCTCCTTACCAGTCCTCGTTTGCAAACCGTGCCCGCTGTCGAAACGGCACTCTTCGACCGTCGACACAGCGAGACGCAGCAGAGTATAGCAACTGCAGTGCCAGAGTGGCAGCCGGCTGTCCTTGGCCGCAAGCGCTTATAATTGCCGCTCTTACGAGACCGCCGCCTCGACCGCCGACCGGCCGGCTTCCGACACGCTTGTCAGCCCCCGTGCCAAACTGACAGCCCCAGCACGGTTGAATCCCGAGCGCGGCGGGGCTATGGTTAGCCGGCATCGGCGGCGCTGGCGCGGGCTGCCGATCCGTCCGTCTGCGCCTCACGCGCGGGGCTGCAACCGTATGAGTAACAACGCATTAACACAAGCCGGCTCACGTCGGCAGGGCTTGGCTCCCGAACAGCAGGAGCCCCCCATCTCCAGACAGCAGGCCCGCGCCGCCTTCTGGCGCATGATCGGGCTGGTCTACCCCCACCGCCGAAAGATGCTCGCCGGCGTGCTCCTCGGGCTGGGCGTGGCGCTGACCTACGCGGCTAGCCTGGGCGGGATGCTGCCCGTCCTCAAGGTCGTCGTCGAGCAGGAGAACCTCCACGACTGGCTGCTCGAACGGGCTGCCGACGGTCAGAAGTGGTACGCCCCGCTGCTCGAACACGCCGCCGGCTTCTTCCCCGCGGACGCCACGACCGACGCCCGCATAAAGTCCCTGCTGATTCTGGTGAGCGTGCTGGTGGGCGTGAACATCGTCGGCAACATCTGCCGTTGTCTGGCCCAGTACCTGGTCCTGTTCGCCTCGCACCGCGTGGTCATGGACCTGCGCCGCAAGATGTACCGCAAGGCATTGCACGTGCCCATGACCGAGCTGGCCGGCGACGTCTCCGGCCGCGTCAGCCGATTCATGACGGACGTGCGCGAAGTCTTCGCCGGCATCGCCACGCTGTTCGGCAAGTTCGCGCGCGAGCCGTTCAAGGCCGTTTGCGTCCTGGCCGTCGCGCTCACGCTGCACGCCCGGCTGACGCTGGTGGTGCTCGCGATTGCCCCGGTTGCCATCGCGGTGTTGTGGTACTTCGGCCACAAGATCCGCAAGGCCACGGTTCGGCTGCTGCAAGGCTACGGCCAGATGCTGGGCAATCTCGAAGAGTCGCTCCAGGGAATCGACGTCGTCAAGGGCTACACCCGCGAGGGCCACGAGCGCAAACGCATGTGGCAGCTCGAACGCAGAATGATGAAACAACAGCTCCGCCTGGTGTGGATCGAAGCCTTCACCTCGCCGCTGATGGAGGTCATCGGCGTGGTGGTGGCGTCGGCGGCGATCGTCTGGCTGGCCGCCCAGACCTTCGCCGACCCGCCGCGCCTGGCAGCGAGCGAATTCATGATCATGGTGATCCTGCTGGCGGCGATGCTCGACCCGCTGCGCAAGATCGCGAACGTATACAACATGGTGCAGCGTTCGGGTGCGGCGGCCCAGCGGATCTTCGAGTTTCTCGATCAGCCGGAGGAGCATTCGCCGGCCCGTCCCAAGCCCCTACCCGCGGACGGCCCGCGCGAAGTCGCCTTCAGCAACGTGACTTTCCGATATACACCCGACCAGCACCCGCCGGCTCTCGACGACGTAACGCTAACCGTCAGACCGGGCGAGTGCCTGGCGATCGTGGGGCCGAACGGCAGCGGCAAGTCCACCCTGATGCGTCTGTTGTCGCGGCTGATCGAGCCGCAGGAAGGCCGGGTCACGCTTGACGGGATCGACGTCCGCGAGCTCAGCCTCAAGCGGCTGCGCGAACAGATCGCCGTCGTTTCGCAACGGCCGGTGATCTTCGCCCGCAGCGCGCGTGACAACATCGCCTACGGCAGACAGGACGCGAGTCTGGAGGAAGTGCGTCAAGCCGCCCGCCGGGCCTACGCGGCCGAGTTCATCGAGCAATGGCCCCAGCAGTACGACGCGGTGTTGGGCGAGTTCGGGACGAGCATCTCCGGCGGGCAACGGCAACGGATCGCCATCGCCCGGGCGTTCCTGAAGCGCGCCTCGCTGGTGATCTTCGACGAAGCCACCAGCGAGATCGACGCCGAGAGCGAGCGGAAGATCCACGCCGCCCTGCGTGAGCTGCGTCAGGGCCGGACGACCTTCCTGATCGCCCATCGTCACACGGTCATGGAAATGGCCGAGCGGATCGTGGTGATGGACGCCGGGCGGATCGTGGATGTCGGCACACACGTGGAGCTGCTCAAGCGCTGCCCGTTGTACGTCGCGTTGTATCGCTCGCCGGCCGCCGGCTGATGGGGCCGGCAGTAACGCTGCCCGACTGAGCATCGGGTTGCCGGTTTGCGGCTTGGGCGTTAGATTTCGTCCAAGACGAGGACGCGAGGCGAGGTCAAACCATGATCAAGCGGCTCTATGTGGACAACTACATGTGCTTCGTCAACTTTGAGTACCAGCCCGCGCGACTTCAACTCCTTTTTGGGGAGAACGGGACCGGCAAGTCGGCGGTCTTTGACGTGCTGGCGAGGCTGCGCGACTTCCTCGTCTGGGGGAAACCTACTGGAGAGGTGTTCCCGCCTGGCACGCTTACTGCCTGGCAAACACGACCGGAACAGACGTTCGAACTTGAAGTAGAGGGGAACGGCGGAGTGTACAGCCATCGGCTCGTCATCGAGCACAACCGGGTTCTGAACACCAGCCAGGTGCGCCAAGAACAGCTTCGCTTCGAGGGCAACCTGCTGTACGATTTCGACGGCCAGAACGCCCACCTCTTCAATGACGATTTCTCCAAGGGACCAGTTTTCCCGCAAGATGGGTCGCGATCTGGTGCGGCCTTCGTCCCGGAGCGTGCGGATCACCGCCTCTTGAGCTGGTTTCGTCACAGACTCGGGATGATCTACGTCATAGCGATCGACCCGCTCCGGATGGACGTCGCCAGCTTTGGGGAGCGTGCGGCTCCCGATCCAGGCCTGGCGAACTTCGCGTCGTGGTATCGGCACCTAACGCAGGATTCGCCGGAGAGGATGGGGCCGCTGTTCGACTCGCTTCGGCAGGTAATTGATGGCTTCACCGGTCTCAGATTGGGCGCTGCGGGTGAAACGGCACGAGTTCTGAGAGTGTGCTTCAAACACCGCGATGAACAGGACGGCCCCGGACAGGAGTTCAGTCTGACGTTGGACCAGATATCCACCGGCCACCGGTGTCTGATCGCGCTGTTTACAATCTTGCACTGCGCTGTACGCCCGGACATGACGCTTTGCATCGACGAGCCGGACAACTTCATCGCGCTGCGCGAGATGCAGCCTTGGCTTACCGAGCTTTGTGACCGTGTGGAAGAAGAGAGAAGCCAGTGCCTGCTCATCTCGCACCACCCGGAGTTCATCGACCTTCTAGCTTTGAAGCACGGGATCAGGTTTGCGCGAACCGGACAGGGGCCGGTGCGTGTCAAGCCGTTCGAGTGGTCTCAGGCGGACGGCCTGCGGCCGTCGGAGCTCGTGGCACGCGGATGGGAGGAGTGAATGGCGCGCCGGGGTGTCCGCATCGTCTTCCTCTGCGAGGACAACGAGCACTGGCGGTTCGCATACCGCGCGTTCCTCAAGCTGGACTATCACCCACGAGAACTGAATTTGTCTGTATCGCCGCCTGGTCGTGGTGCGGCCGAGAAATGGGTGCGTAAGCGATATGCCACTGAAGTCAGAGCGTACCGGCGTAGGGTGAGCTACCAACGAGTGGGGTTG
>JAUWXH010000271.1 GCA_030616465.1 Planctomycetota bacterium
CTATCGGAAGGACTCCAGCGGGTCAAGGAAAAAAACGCGGGGTCCGATAACTAAAGGGTCGGCTCGCAGGCCGCGCTCTGCCCGGCGACCGCGTACTCCGCATCGATTCGGGCGACCGGCTCGCCGGCGAAACGCTGCCACGATGCTCCCAGTTTCGCCCGGTCCTTCATCCTTCGGGCTCCATCCTCGCCGGTGGGCCGTGAGCTTAAACGCCCGATCACGCACGGGACGCCTCGCCCTTCGCCCGGTGCAGTTGTAGGGCCAGACCTCCGAGTGCGCCGGAGTGCATGTGGCACAGCTATCTTGCCTGTGTCCTCACCGGCGGAAGGTCGCTGCACGGGGATGTCTACGTCAAGCGCTCCATGGCAGGCGTTGCCACACCGCGTTGCGATCGGCATGTGAGCGGCTAGGCTGGGGCAAGACCGGGTTCAGCGAGAGGATTCGCTTGGGTTCGAAAGCGCTGTTCGACCGACCGAAGTTCGTTGTCGGGATGATTCACGTGGGCGCGTTGCCGGGCACGCCGCGACAACGTGATTCACTCGAAACGATCACGCGGCGCGCCGTGGAGGAGGCACGCATCTACACGCGCAGCGGGCTTGACGGGCTAATGATCGAGAACATGCACGACGTGCCCTACCTGTGCGGCTCGGTTGGGGCGGAGATCGTGGCGGGGATGACGGCGGCCGGGGCGGCGGTCCGCCGGGAGAGCCCGCTGCCGCTGGGTGTCCAGATTTTGGCCGCCGCCAATCGCGAGGCGTTGGCCGTCGCCCAGGCGGTTGGAGCGGTGTGGGTGCGGGTGGAGAACTTCGCGTACGCGCACGTTGCCGACGAAGGGCTGATGCCTGTCGCCGAGGCCGGACCGCTGCTGCGCTACCGCCGTCAGATCGGCGCCGAAGACATCAAGATCGTCGCCGACGTGAAGAAGAAGCACTCCAGCCACGCGATCACGGCGGACATTTCCCTGGCCGAGGCCGCCAAAACCACCGAGTTCTTCGGGGCAGACGGGATCGTGGTCACGGGCCCGGCGACGGGCAAGCCGGCCGCGCCCGAGGACGTCGCCACGGTGCGGCAGACCGTGAGCATCCCCGTCTGCATCGGCTCCGGGTTGACGCCCGACAACCTGCCGGCCGTGTGGCCCAACGCCGACGTCTTCATCGTCGGCTCGTTCGTCAAGAAAGACGGACTGTGGTCGAACCGGGTAGACCCCGATCGCGTCGCGGCGTTCATGGAGACCGTCGCCGCACTGCGCGCAGCGGCGCACTGACGGAGCGCGCAGCAACACTACCGACAACCCGACCGGGCTTGCGAGCGCGCCGCTTCTCCGCCGTCGCCCATACGCAGCCAATGACGTTGGGAAGTGAATGGGCGCGGCTGGATTCGAACCAGCGTAGGCTAACGCCAACGGGTTTACAGCCCGTCTCCTTTGGCCACTCGGACACACGCCCAATCGCTGATGGCCGAAAGCATAGTCACCTTACTGTTCGACTTCAAGGTCCATCGGACTTGAGCCAGGCGGGGGCGGCGACAACTTCGGTGGTTCGCTCAGCGCTGCGCGGATGATGGCGGGTCGGGCGGATTCTGTCGCTCGTGTGGGGCGAGCGGACCCGGGCGTGGCGCCGCCGGGATCCTGTCCCCCACTCGGGGGACCGGGGCCTTTACCTGGTTGGGAAACACCCCCGCACGCCCGCAGCCCCACAGCCGACCGCCCGGGAAGAGCGGAAAAAAAGGACCGACCTCCGCCGGATCGCCTTGCCTTCGCCCGGGAATCGCTTAGAATAAGGCTGAGAAGGGTGGTTGTTCGGGCCGGACAGCCTGACGAAGCAGCGATATAGCGATCAAGCCAACCAGGAACAACGGGCGGTATGCTCGGCTGTGGCGTTTCCCCCCGGCGCCCACCGACATCCGCCCGTCCTTTTATTCACCGCACGCCCCGGAATCACCCCGGCCGGCTGCCAGCCGGTCTGAACCCGCTGCCGCCTACAGCTTCAGCGGCCGTTCCGTCTTCGGCCGGGCCGGGGGCGTCCGGTCGGCTGGCGGACCGGAATCCCCGAACCGCCGCAACGTCGCCCGGATACGCCGGTCCGGACAGTAACGTAGCGCGAAGCGCGCGTTGTGAGCGACCACCGGCAACGAGCTGCCCACCAGCTCGATCAGCCGCCCTTGAATCACTGGATCAGACGATGAGCCGAGCCAGATGCAGGCGGCCCGCACAAGGTTGTAGTCGCAGGCGACCAGCCGAATCATCTCCGGCCCCTGCTCCTGGCCGGCACAGAGGATCACGCCGGGCTCCGGCTGGTAGGTCCAGCGATCGGCGTAACGGCGCGACAGCAAGCGCCAGAGTCTCTCCGGCCGGGGACTCAGTCGGCGCGTGGTGACCAGCGTGCTCGGCTGGGCAGCGTGTGCCCGCCACCAATGGCGGATCGCGCGGCGGTCGGCCTCGAGGTCAATCTGCATGGCGGCCGAGTGGTTGAAGTCGGCCGGGTAGAGGTCGTGCCAGACCCGGGGCAGGCGTCCGTTCGCCAGGTGCGGCGTTCCCAGCCGCCGACCGCGGACCTTCGGGTCAAAGTGCAGCACGTCGAGCGTTGTTTCCAGACAGCTCATGCTCAGCCGCGGGACCGTGCTCGGATTGGCCAGCAGCCGCAGCAGCGAAAGGTGCAACGCCACGCGGAGGTCGTCCGGGGCGGCCCGACGGTGCAGGAGCGGCTGACGGGCCAGATAGGTCACGCTTGCCGGCCCCAACTCGACCAGCCGATTGAAGCATGTGGTCCAGTTGGCCTCGGGGTCCATCTGAAGGATGGGGCGGGCGGCGGCTTCGGCGGCCCGCTCCGCCGCCGTCAGCGGAACGCCCGGCGCAACACACCCCACCCCGGCGGCCGCAAGCAGCCACGCCGCTGCCGCGGGCCAGGACAACAATCGGTTGGTTGGTCGCATCCGCCGCATCGAATACAATCTCCTCTCCATGATAACCGGGCAATCGCTGGGAAACACGTATGGAACAGACGCTGATCATCTTTAAGCCGGATGCAATCAACCGCCTGCTCGTCGGCCGCATCCTGACCCGTTTCGAGGACAAGGGCTTGCGCGTCGCCGCGCTCAAGCTCCAGCAACCGCCACGCGCCCAGGTCGAGAAGCTCTATCAGGTCCACCGGGGCGAACCGTTTTACGAGTCGCTGGTGGCGTTTATGACCAGCGGGCCGGTGATTCTCGCCGTGTTGGAGGGCCCCGCCGCGATCGCGGTGGCCCGCAACCTGCTTGGGGCGACGGACGGGCGTGAGGCTGCTGCGGGTACCATCCGCGGGGACCTCGGCCTGGACCAGCGCTACAACCTGGTGCACGCCAGCGACGGCCCGGACACCGCCCGGTTCGAGATCGACGTGTTCTTCCGGCCGGAGGAAATCGTCAGCTACGAGCGCGCTGGTGATCGGTGGATCGTGAGCGAGGGGTAGGAAATCGAACGCGGCGGGCCCCCGTTCCCGGGCTCCTCCCGCGTCACGCCATCAAGCGGGCTTCGATAGAAGGTCCTCGACCCAAGCTCGCGCGCGGGCCATCGAGGGGAAGCCCAGCGTCGTCACCGCCAGGACGGCTGCGTGCCGCAACTCGTCGGGCGAGCAGCCGGCATCAAGGCCCTTGCGTACGGCGGAATGCGCACCGCCCTCCAACCCGGCCCCGAAGCACATCGCCAATTTGACCAGCGCAACGGTCTTGGCGTCGAGCGGTCCGGCCTTGCCCGCCGCCGCGCCGAGGGCCTCATAGTGCTTCATCATCTCGGGGTACTGCTTCTGCACGCGCTGATAGGTTTCAGGTAGCTCGGACACGATTCGTCACTCCTCTCAGTAGCCGCCAGAATTGTACCCCTCGGGTCAGTGGCCTGCCATCGCTCGCCGGACCAGCGGCCGGGCGCCACTACTCTCTGAGCAACAGTGTGGCCAATGGATGAATACCCGCCGGCCTCGCTGCCCACCCACCCGGCTCAGACAACCAGCCCCGATAGCGCGCTGGTGTAGCTCAGCCACCAGTAGCACCGGCCCATGTGAATCTCCAGCTTACTTGCCCACGGCCGCAGCAGAGCACGCAACTGGTCCTCGTCGTAGTAGTTCTTCACGATTTCGTGCCGTGAGCCGTCGCTGAGCGTGCGCAGCTTGAACGTGTCGTCACTGCCGGCCTGCGTGACCAGTTCGCCGCCGACGCCGGGGATGTAGACGTTGTCGGCCAGAAAGACGACGCCACCGGCTTCCAGGCGTCCGTAGAACCCTTCGAGAAACTTACCCATGCGCGCTCTGGGCACGTGCGACAGCCAGAAGATGGCCACCGC
>JAUWXH010000573.1 GCA_030616465.1 Planctomycetota bacterium
CTGGGAGTGTCCGGGCACCTGGTGGGCTCCGCGGCCTTCAAAGCCGTTGAAGGGCTGTACCAACAGTCCTTGGTGGGTTCGATTCCCATCCACTCCCGTCATCTGGAGAGGTGAGGGTTCCCAGCAGACGAGATCCTCGCCGAACGACGCTGCACCCGGACTGTCGCCGCCAAGCTGCGAGTCGGATGGATCGCTACAATCGAACCGTGCTCTCATCACTGATGCGCTGCGGGCCGCTCGTCGGACCAGCCCTGTTGCTGACGTTGGCGGCGGGGGCGGGCGTGGGTTGCGTCCGCCGCGGCGAGCTCGTGCTGCACCAACCCTTCGCCCCGGCCTCACAACGCGAGCTCGAACTCACCAGCCGATGGGCATTTAGCTCGGTGGACGCTCAACGCCGCGCCTGCGTGCTCGCTTTTCCCCGCCCGGGCGCCGACGACGGACTGCGTGACTTTCTGATCTACCTCTCGCTTCCCGCCGGCCTGGGTGTGACGACGGTGGACCCGGCCGATCCGGCGGCAGCGCGGGGGTTCCTGATCCAGAAGGTCGGCCACCTCAAAGGCAAGGTCACGTTCACCTCCGGCACGGTTGGCTGCCGCAAGGTTTTCCTCAAGGGCGCGCTGCGTCGGCTGGAGCTCGACGTGCACGGCGATGATGGGACCCACATCGTCGGGACGGCGTTCGTCGAAGCGGACGCACGCGAGGTGCGCACGTTTGAGCGCCGCTACGCCGCTGATGTGTCGCTGCTCGGCCCGCCCAGCTCACGACCCGCGCGCCCCGACGAGGAGACCGCGCCCCGTCCGCCCGCGTCACCGTGAAGCGCCCATAATAAGCGGTTGGCGTGACTTGGCCGCCGCCCGGCAGTTATCAGTCCACCACCCGCGGACAGCCCCCCGGTTCCCCTCGAGCTTTCCCCAAGGCGTCATGCACGAGTGCCCGCCGTTTACTCCAATCGGCCGCGAAATCAGCCGATGGGATCGTCGCCAGGCGCGCATTCCGCGCCGGGCGGCATGCGACGGAGTAGCGATCGTGGACGGGGCTCATCTGACTACGCCACTCACCGACAGCGTCGCCCGCTCTGTCGCCGGCAGTACCCAACTGCCCGCGCAGACCTCGGCGGTCGGGGCGTCGCAGGGGACCGCGGTGAGCATAAGGCCACGCCTTTGGAACCGGTTTCGTTGGCTGACGCGCCCGCGGCGGATACTACTGCTGCTTGGCGCGGTTTGGGTGCTCAACGTCTTTGACCTGGGTTACACGCTGCTCGAGGCGACGCGGGGTTCTTTTGTCGAGAAGAACCCGGTCGCCGCACCATTGCTGGCCGCGCCGACGTACGTCCTCGTCGTCTA
>JAUWXH010000386.1 GCA_030616465.1 Planctomycetota bacterium
CCAATAGTGTCCGGGATTTTGGGTTTTTTGGATATTAGGGGCATGTTAGGGTTGCGCTCGCGCGCCGGCTGTGGTTTACTCCCCGCATGGCGCGACGCGCCAGACAAATTCAGCGGGTCGCCGAGGCTGTCCCCGGCAGCGAAAAGCACGTGGTCAACCTGCGCCTGCTACGCCCGCTGGAACAATGGCTGCACACCTTGCGGCGCGGCGATGCCCACGGCAATCGCACGCTGTTCGCCGACCAGGTCGTCGTGGCCCACCTGCTGGCCTTCTTCAGCCCCGGCCTCAAGAGCCTGCGACGCATCGAGGACGTGTTCGAGCATCCCAAGGTCCGCCGTAAGTTCGGCACGCCGCGGATCCCCAAGAGTACGCTCAGCGACGCGCAGCAGATCTTCGATTCGACGCTGTTGGGCGCGCTGATCGATGACCTGCGTCGCCGCGTGCCCGTCTCGCCGCACGATCCGCGGCTGGATGAATTGACCCGGCAACTCATCGCGGTGGACGGCACGTTCTTTGCCGTCGCGCCGCGCGTGGCCTGGGCGTTGTACAACAAGCCCAACGCCCCGCCCCGCCAGGCGCGCAAGCAGAACCAGCACGGCAACGTGCGGATCGACCTGCACTTCAACGTGCTGACCGGCGTGCCGGAACAGGCCGTGGTGAGCGACGGCCGCACGCCGGAATACCGCACGCTGTGCGACCATCTGGAGCGGGAGCGCTTCTACGTCCTGGACCGGGCGTATCACTGCTACCAGACGTTGGCCGACATCCTCGCCGCGGGCAGCGACTTCCTAGTGCGGCTGCGGGCGGACATGAAGTTCGACGTGCTCGAAGACCACCCGCTGTCGGCGGCCGAGCGGCTGACCGGCGTGCAGGCCTGTCAAACGGTGCGTCCGCGCGGGGGGCGTGGTCGGCAGGCCTTGGGCCAGGCGCCGCTGAAGCTGGTTGAGCTGGTCGGCGACGACGGCCAGCCGTTGCGGCTGTTGACCAACCGTGTGGATCTGGACGTGGACCTGATCGGCGTGGTGTACCGCCACCGCTGGCAGATTGAGTTGTTTTTCCGCTGGCTGAAGTGCATGGTGAACTTTCGACACTTCTTCTCGGAGTCGGAGAACGGGGTGGCGTTGCAGATCGCGGTGGCGTTGATCGGCACGTTACTGTTGGCGTTGGAGATTGGCGCGCGGCCGAGCGTGTACGACTACGCGATGATGACGCACGTGGTGAGCGGACTCGTTCCGCAGGACGAGGCGTGCCTCCAGATCGTGGAACGTCGGCGGAGGGAGCGGGCGCGGGCGGCGCGCTGGCAGAAGGAGTACCGCGCTCGTCAAAAAAACCAGGGATAGTCCCGTTCGCCGTGCTGCGCTCACCGCCGCGCGGCTGGGGTTGTGCGCTGGATCGCACGCGGCCGCGTCCACGCCGTCTCGCCCGCCCGCACGCCCCGCCCCCCAATCCCGCAACCGTCCGCTCCCCAGCCCCGAAAACCCCGTGGTCTCGGACAGCATTGGGCTCTGTCCCGGCCGTAGATTCCGCGGGCGCTGTCATATCGTGATGAACACCCTTGTCCATGGCCAATCTTGCCAGCACGCGACCAGTCCGGCTCGGACCGGATTGTCGATAATGTACGCCAGAACCTGCTCGGCCGTCTCCTCTCTCCGGCACACGTGGTCATTCGCCGAGCGCTGCCACAGCGGGGAATCCCCGCCGCCTTTGACGAATTCGTTGGTGGTGAAGCTCTTGAAGCGACGTAGCCAGTCACGCACGGCGACCCCTGACTCGCCGGGTGAGAGCAGTACATGCAAGTGGTCCGGCGTGAGACAAAGGCCAAAGAGCACATACACGCATAGCTCGCAGCAGCGTTCGACACTACTGCACACGGCCTCGGCCAGTCCCGCGTCTTCAAAGGGCCGACCTCGGTCGGCGCACAGCGCCAGGTGGACAATCGCCTCGCCGGTGTAATCGTAATCGGCTAGGCGAACAGCGCGTCCCCGTCCATACGTCCGCAGTTGGCGAATCGGAACGTTCTTTTCGCCACGTGCCATCGCTTGTCACCTACGGCCGGGACAGAGCCCGGCCGCTACATTTCTTCTATGCGGCCGCTTCGGCGGTGGTCGGGACGTTTTCGAGGATGTCGTTGAGGACCTCGTCGGTGCTCAGGCCCTCGGCTTCGCCCTCGAAGTTGAGCAGCAGCCGGTGGCGCAGGCCGGGGAAGCAGGCCTTCTTCACGTCGTCAAAGGCGACGTTGTAGCGGCCGTCGAGCATGGCGTAGATCTTGGCGGCCAAGGTCAGCGCCTGGGCGCCGCGCGGGCTGGCTCCCCAGCGGACGTACTTGTTGACCGATTCGGTCGCGAACGCCCCGCCCGGGTGTGTCGCCAGCACCGTGCGAATAATGTAGTCCTCCACGTGCGGGGCGATCACGATGCGCTTGACCAGCTCCTGTCCCGTGATGATTTGCTCACCGCTCAGGACGGGCTTGATATCAGGCATGTAGCCGGTGGTGGTCCGATCGATGATCTGCTTGAGCTCTTCGCGGTTCGAATAGCCCACCAGCACCTTGAAGAAGAAGCGGTCGAGCTGGGCCTCCGGCAACGGGTAGGTGCCCTCCTGCTCGATCGGGTTCTGCGTGGCCATCACGAAGAACGGTTCCTCGAGCTTGTGGCGTTGGCCGCCGGTGGTCACCGTGTGCTCCTGCATGGCCTCCAGCAAGGCCGACTGGGTTTTGGGTGTGGCCCGGTTGATCTCGTCGGCCAGGACCATCTGGGCAAACAGCGGTCCGCGTTGGAACTCGAAGTGCCGCCGACCGCTCTGCGGGTCTTCGGTGATGATGTTGGTGCCGATGATGTCGGCCGGCATCAGGTCGGGGGTGAACTGAATACGCGAAAAGTCGAGGCTGAGCGCCTGCGCGAGCGTTCGAATCAGGAGCGTCTTGCCCAGCCCGGGCACGCCCTCCAGGAGCGCGTGCCCGCTGGAGAACAGGCACACCAAAACGCCGTCCACGATCTCGCGGTGCCCGACGATCATTTTGCCGATTTCGTCGCGAAGCTTCTTGAAGTCGTCGCGAAACTGCGCCACCTGCCGCTCAACCTGAGCTTCGTCCCGAATGGCCATCGATGTCTCCCTTGAGCGCGCGTGTTCCAAACGACCGGCGCTTCAGTCCGCACGGCGGGACCCCCGCCTGGCGTGGTCGCTG
>JAUWXH010000276.1 GCA_030616465.1 Planctomycetota bacterium
GTCGCGCAAGCTGCCCCATTACGGCAAGTACTCATACCTTGTCTTTGAGGGAGAAGAGCCAACCAACATTCTCAAGGGGCAGTCGAGCGTCGAAAACTCGCCCCTCGTCATCGACCTGCGCGAAGACCGGCGCGAACCGCAGGAGCCGGTTCCGCTCGAGGAACGCGCACCACTCGCCGAGCTGCCGCCGGTCTTTACGCAGAAGGCCCTCATCGATCATGTCGCCTGGCTGGCATCGTCGGAGCGTGCGGGCCGCGGCCTGGGCACCGCGGAGCTGGACGGGGCGGCGGAGTACATCGCCGGGCAGATGGGCGCCGCTGGTCTAGAGCCCGGCGGCGATGACGGGTCGTGGTTCCAGCGCTTCACAGTCCCCAAGGGACCGAACGGTGTGCCGGTGAAAGCTATGAACGTGGTCGGTGTGCTGCCCGGAACGCGCGCCGAATGGAGCGACCAGTCGGTTGTCCTGAGCGCGCACTACGACCATCTGGGCCTGGGATGGCCGGATGTTCACGCGGGGGACGAAGGAAAGCTGCATCCGGGCGCTGATGACAACGCCAGCGGGGTCGCCGTTCTGCTCGAACTGGCCCGGAATCTCGCGGCCGGGGGAGGCGGCTCGCGGAATCTCGTGGTGATCGCGTTCTCCGCAGAAGAGACCGCCCGCGGCGGCTCCCGCCACTACGTCGAGCATCCTCGTTTTCCACTCGAGGGTGTTCGCGGCGTGATCAACCTCGACACAGTCGGGCGCCTGTTTGACCGCGAACTGGCGATTCATGGTACGGGGACCGCGGACGAATGGCCCCACATCTTCCGCGGCTGCAGCTTTGTGACCGGGATCAAGAGTCGAAACGTACCGGGCGGCGCTGAGGGCTCCGATCAGACGAGTTTCACAGAGAAGGGGATCCCCGGTGTGCAGGTCTTCACCGGCGCTCACGAAGACTACCACCGTCCAACCGACACACTCGAAAAGATTGACGGCGCGGGATTGGTCAAGGTGGCGACGTTCGTGAAGGAGGCGGTGACGTATCTGCTCGAACGCGAAGAGCCACTCACCGTGCGCATCGAGGGCGTCACGACACCGGTGAGGACGGGTGGGGGCGGGCGAAAGGTCGTCTTTGGCACCGTTCCCGATTTTGCGTTCCAAGGCAACGGCGTGAAGATCGCATCGCTCGTCCCGGATTCACCTGCCGCTCGTGCCGGCCTCCAACCCGGTGATGTTCTAGTGCGACTTGACGACCGGGACATCCAAGACTTGCGGGCGTTCTCGGAGTTCCTCAAGACGTTGGAGCCGGGCCACGAGGTGGAAGTGACGGTGATGCGGGACGGCGTCAGAGTCTCAGCGCGGGTTGTCGTGGAGAGGCGCTAGCCACCGATGCGTGCCAAGCATCAGTTCCAACGCCTGACTCCCGATAGTGTCGCTGTCCGTACCGAAAACTCCGTCGTGCTTGTGACCCGCCCCAATCATGGCACCAGATCCAGTGTCAGCTTGTTCGGTTCGAGTTTGCTTCCCCGGTGCTCTCCGGTTGGGGAGGAAGCCGGAGGTGCGGGGGCAGAGCGGCCGCAGTCGAGGTCAACTGCCGTGGGCGGCCGTTTGGGAACGACGGCGACCGAAGCGCACAGCAATCGCTGAAACCGGCACTTCCAGAGACGCCCCGGGCGCCAGAGGGTTGTCCGGCGGTTCCTGACGCGTCCAATCCTCTCATCGGTCGGCCCGGCCCGTTGCGCCGCCGCTGAATCGCTGTGTGTCGTCACGCGGCCGTGCCGGCCGTGAAAGCGCCCAGGTGAATTCGGATGCCTGGAACAGATCTATCTCACGGGCCGCCTGCGGGAGACAGGGCTGTGAGCAGCTCACGTTTGGCGGTGCGGTAGGTGGCGACGTCCTTCTCGTAGTCATTAAACGCGCGGAAGACCCGGGCGATGATGGCCTGCGCCCGAGCGGGGTCGCGGGCCTTCAGGAGCAGTAGCAACTCCGCGTCCTCCATCCCAACCCGCTGTGCCTCGAAACGCTGGCCCGAAAGCGGACCGTCCTTGCCTGGATAAACGACGTGCGAGTCACCCGCCGGCAGGAAGTTGGGTGGACCCTGGCCGTGCGGGACCACGCTCTGAGCGAACGGATCCACGCTGCGGCGGTAGTGGTTGAATCCCCAGTGCAGGAACCCGGCCAGGTCGTACTTTGCCATCGCCCAGCCCAGGTAGGTCGGGCGCAGCCGCTCCTGATCGAGCAGCCGGTTCAGCCAGGGCCCGCCGGGGGCCAGGCAGGTGTAGACCCACACCGCATCGCCGGCTTTCTTGCGCGCCTCGAAGAAGTCCCGGTGCTTCTGATATTCCTGCACCTGCGGGCACCAGTGGTCCACCGCGCCGACGAGCTCGAGCGACATGGTCGCTTCGAAGATCTTCACGCCCGCCATGTGACGCCGAACCTGCTCGGCCAGTGCCGTGTAGCTGTCGGCGTTGGTGTCGGTGGGCTCGTCGGTGAGGTGCTGGAGGTATTGCACCTGCTGCGGCAGGTCGAGCTCGGCCAAGGCCGTCCGCACTTCGGTCAGGATTGTCGCCAGTTCGGCCCGGCCCTGTTCGCTGTTGACATCGCTCCCAGTGAGGCTGAGATCAAGTCTCGGCGAACCCCAGTTGCCTTTGTGGCGTCCTGCGAGGTGACCGCCTTCGACCCGTGTGAAACCCCGGTCGAGAAAGAGCCGGACGTACTTCTTGAAGCGCGGGCGGTCGAGCGCAACGCTTCCGTCCTTGCTTACGCTGACAAAGTCACGCCAGCGGATCCAGAAGGTGTTTTGCCGCCCGCGGGCCATGAGGTCGGCGTAGCGGCCGAGCATCTGCCAGAACGGCTCGCTCCAGGGCTCGAGGCCGTGCCGCTGCGCGATGATGTCGGGGCTGAACCAGTTGGTGTACCCGGGGCTGTGCGGGCCCGTCAGCGGGACCATCACGGGGTGTACGGTCAATTCCCACCGGAGCGTCCGCTGCCAATCGCCGGCTTCGAGCGCGAGCTCGTAGATCCGTGATCCGGCCCTGGCGTTGCGAGCGATCGCCACCTCCATGCGGAGAGCCAGCACGCCCGTGTCGCTCGCACGCGCGGCGCCTCTGATCGGCTCGAGTACCTCGAAAACGCGGAAAGGCGCTCTGCGGATCACGTGCGGGTTCTTCTTGCCGTCCCAGAGTTCGGTGCGGCTGCCCAGTCCGGTGTTCTGCTCAACGGGTACGTCGATCAGGCGGAATGCGCGGGCGTCAGTCACGGAGGCGCCGTTGAGCATGAGGCTCCACCGAACCGTTGCTCCGGGGGACAGACCGGTGACCAGTGCGTGCACACCCGCCGGCACGCCGCGCGCCGTGTCGCCGGCAAAGCGCTCCACGCCTGATTCGGGGGCGCTGTCGGGGTAGAGCACGGTCAACTCGTCAAACAGAGCCGCCTGTTGGCCGACAACCGGCAGCGAGCACGACGCAGCCAGTAAGACCACGGCGATCGTCTGCAGAGTTCGCATAGTGGGTCTCCTTCCACCTTCACACCGGGACGTCACTGTTCCGGCTGGCTGAGCGCTAATCTTGCCTCGATTACTGTTCGCCGGACAGCGCCGCGTGGCACATTTCGCGGTACTTATTCTGCTCGTCAGAGCCCTCGTGTTGGGCGGCACCTAGTCGCCAGGCCGCGCGGGCGTCGTCGGCTCGCCCGAGGGTGGCGAGCGTCTTACCGTGCCAGTAGTGGGCGGCTGCGCGTTCGTGCTCGTTTGAGCGGCCGACGCCCAGGTTCTCCGGGTAAGTCAAAGCGGCCTCGAAATCCCGCAAAGCGGCTTCAAGCTCATTGCTCCGCAGAAGCTGCCGGCCCCGCCCGACATGGGCTCGGTTGAACAGTACCCAGGGCAGGCTGCCGCCCTCCCGGTTGACGAAGTAAGCTGTGGACTCGAGCAGGTCGATTACGTCGGCGAAGCGCTCGGTGTCCACATACAACTCGGCCAGCGTGAGTATGACATCAGCCCGGCGAACCGGCTCCGACGGAACAGACTCCAGCAGTTCGATCGCTGCACCCTGCTTGTCGTCCGCCGCCAGAATCTCCGCCAGGTCCCGGTAGAGCGTCTGATCCTCCGGGCGGGCCGCGATGCCTTTCCGATAGCACTCGGCCGCTTTCGTGAGGTTCCGCTCGATCACCTGGCTGTACAGACCGAGATTGCGGAAGGCGATGCTCAGAGATGGATCCAGCTCAACCGCCTTCTCCCAATGAACGACCGCTTCGTCAAGCCGTCCAAGCCCGCCGTACACGTTGCCCAGATGACAATGCGCGTAG
>JAUWXH010000139.1 GCA_030616465.1 Planctomycetota bacterium
GGTCCACTCGCCGGTGATCACGCAGACCCGCGCCGGCCAGCCGCCGCAACCGGGTCCGCACAAGATTCAGGGCATCGGTGCCGGCTTCATCCCGGAGGTCCTCAATCTCGACGTGATCGACGAGGTCGTCACCGTCAGCAACGAGGACGCCTTCACCTGGGCTCGACGGGCGGCGAAGGAAGAGGGTATTCTCTGTGGGATCAGCTCGGGGGCGGCGTTGTGTGCCGCCGACCAGGTCGCCCGCCGACCCGAGAGCGCGGGCAAGCTGATCGTCGTAGTGCTGCCCTCGTTCGGCGAGCGTTATCTTTCGACCCCGTTATTCGAACAAGCATGAAGGAGGGCAGCTTTGGCCAAGCAAGTTGCGACGAACATCACCTGGCATGAGGGACATGTCGAGCGGGAGCATCGGAACAAGCTACTTAAGCAACGCGGCGCCACCATCTGGTTCACCGGGCTGAGCGCTTCCGGAAAGAGCACCATCGCCTTCACCATCGAGCACGCGCTGGTCGAGCGCGGCCATCTGGCCTACGTGCTCGACGGCGACAACATCCGCCACGGGTTGAACAAGAACCTCGGCTTTTCGCCGGAAGACCGCGAGGAGAACATCCGTCGCATCGGCGAGGTCTCGAAGCTGTTTGCCGAGGCCGGCCTGCTGACGCTGACCAGCTTCATCAGCCCCTACCGGGCCGACCGCGATCGCGCCCGACAGATCCACGAGAAGGCCGGATTGGCATTCATCGAGGTGTTCGTGGAGGCCTCGGTCGAGCTATGCGAGCAGCGCGACCCGCGGGGGCTCTACGCCAAGGCCCGTGCCGGCGAAATCCCCGAGTTCACCGGCATCTCCGCCCCGTATGAGGAGCCGCTAAAGCCCGAAATCGTCTTGGACACCGAGCAGCTCACCGTTGTCGAGTCCGCGCAAACGGTGCTCGATTGTCTGGTCCAGCGTGGCTTGCTGGCTGGGGGATAGGCCCGCGGCAACGGATCGTCGCGGTCAGTGGTGCGAAAAGGAATTCTCGCGCCAGCGTGAAGGGATTCGCGCGCCAGCGACGCGACCAGCCCCATTCGACATTAGCCCAGTTGAACATTTAATCCCTTGACCCTTTAACGTGCCGCGTCATCTCGGGTATAAGCTGCGCCAGCTAGCAGGAGCGATCCGTGGACGCACACAGGTTCGACGTCATCTTCACCATGCCGCATCCGGACGACGTGGAAATCACCTGCGGCGGCACCATTGCCAAGCTGGTCAAGCTGGGGTACCAGGTCGGCGTTCTGCACATGACCGATGGTGAGCCGACGCCGCTCGGTACGCCGGAGGTGCGCGCCCGCGAGTGGGCCGAGGCAGCGAAGACGCTCGGCGTGACGCACATCGACACGTTGCCGTTGACCAACCGGGAGCTCGTGGACGGTCCCGCCGCGCGCTACGCGGTGGCGACCGTGTTCCGTCGCTACCGCCCGAAGATCGTGGTCGGTATGGCGGGCCGCACACCCGGCGCGTCGCCGGACCATTACCAGGCCCAGCTCATCCTGGAGGGGGCCCGCTTTTACTCGCAGTTGACCAAGTGGGATGATCGCTTCGACAACACGCCGCCACACCGCATCGACTGGCTCTGGTATCGCCCGGTGCCGATCTCGGCGGAAATCCCGCACTGGCATGCGACCTTCGTCGTGGACACCACCGACGTGCACGAACAGAAGCTGGCGGCGATCTCAGCGTACAAATCGCAGTTCCCGCCCGAGCGGCTCGAACGCCTCCTGCACCGCGTGCAGGCGATGGACGCGTCGGACGGCGGCCGCTGCGGCTACAAGTACGGCGAGCTCTTCGCCCTGCCGCACCCCGTGCCGCTCCCGGACCCCGTCGGCCACTTCAGAGTCATCACGCCCCCCATGGGCCCGCCCTCGATCGTGCCCAGGCGGTGAGAACTCATGGAGCAGATGAGTGAAGACAATCCCTTTTGCCGCCTCAGGGCGCGTAGCTTTGTTCTCTGGGCGCTCGTGAGCCTGCTGATCGCAGTGGCTGTTGGGCTACTCACTGGCGGGGTCCCAGGGCTTGACTCCGAAGAGCCGACTGCGCAGCTACTTGTATCGAACGTCTGGTTCTACGGGCTGATCCTGATCTGGGTCTGGTGGAAGTTCGGGCGGCTCGGCATTAGCCTGAGCCGCGTAGTGGGCCAGGTCCCCGCCCGGCGCCACTGCCTGCCTGCGCTGGGCCTGGTAGTGCTCCTGGTCGTGCTTTCCCTGGGCTCGGTTGTGGTGACCTTCTACCTGCTGTCGTATGTCGCGCCGTCCGCCGCGGTGGATCTCCTTAATGAGAAGATCTTCCTGTCGGCTTCCGAGACGCCTTATCCAGCGCTTCATAACTGTCTCTGTGTGCTGTTCGGTGTCCTGGTGGCCCCAGTGGTCGAAGAGCTGTTTTTTCGGGGGGTCCTTTTGCATAGGTGGACTGCAAGGTGGAGTGTCCGGCGCGCGGTTCTGCTCACCTCTCTCGTGTTCGCCGTTGCCCACCTTGACATGATCGGAGGCTTCGCCTTCGGATTCGTGATGGCGACCCTCTACGTGCGGACGCGGACTTTGCTGGTCCCCATTGCGTGTCACATCCTCAACAACGCCATAGGCTTTGCCGGTGAATGGGCTACCGGCGCACTCTGGCCCGGCTCAGATTCCATCACGTTGGAGCAACTCCGGGCGGACCTGTGGATCGGTCTGGTGCTGCTAGCGTTCTCCGTTCCGTTCATGGCGCGGTTCATGTACAAGAATTGGCCAGGACCGCATTGGACAGCACCTTACTTCGCGTGACCCGCTTGGCCGCGCCGGCAATGCCGGCGCGTGGCACGCGAGACTCACCCGCCTTCTTGCCACCCGGCGCGGAAACTGCCGGCTTACCGACATGTGGTCTGGGAAGCGCCTGCGCTATGGATCGATAGGCCCTACCTGTTTCGGCTGTATATCCTTTGGCGCCCCACCGAGCAAAGGCACCCTGCCCACCGCCACCACCGCGTGAGGATAGTCGCTCGCAGGTATCTGCGTTATCTGCTGAAGGTATGCTTGCTCTTGTGCCGACAGGGCCGCCTTAAAGGCGCAGCCCAGGCCGATGGGGGCAGCCTGTACCAGAATCCCGCCTGCCACAAACCCGGTCTCCAGCCTCTGATACCAGGTCCCCAGGCCCGACTGTGTCAAGCACAGCAAGACGTAGCAGGAAGCCTCCGGGATTCCTGGCAGGGCTTGTCTGACCTCGTTTCTAACGTCGCCGTCTTGCACGAGCTCGAGCCGGTGGTCGCGCGTCCTCAGGTCAGACCCGATCCGGTTGCAGTAGCGCCAGACCTTGTCGTGCACGACGTATATTCTCCCCGTCAGAAAGTACTCGGCGACCCACGACGGAACGGTCAAGCCGCCGCGACCGTTGGCGGTCCAGTGGGGAGTGCAGCCGTAGCCCGCCCAGAGAAGCTGGGAGAGCTGGCTTTCCGTGAGGTCGCCAGGCGGGCGGAACCTATCTCGTAGCCTGAGACCGGAGATCACTTCCTCCAAGCTGTTCTGGCCATCGGTCTCAGGGTTCGGCAAAGAAGAGTCGGAAGATACTGCCACCAGCTCGCCGGTCAGGCCGGGAACGCTCGCGATCCCAAAGTTCAGGTCCGACATCTGCGGGCAGCTCGCCACCTGCGACGCAGTTCCGGTCCACAGCGAGACCGACTCCCAAAGCGCAAGGACGTAGGAGACCCCGGCGTCGAAGTCGTGCTCTCTGTCGTAGTTGATCCTGAACGCGTTGGAGACCGTCTCGTTGGAATAGTACTCCAGCGAGTGGTCTTCCGGGTGGTAGATGTACGTGCAGTTCGCCGTCTTGAGATATATCGTCCGGTAGCTTCCCGTGACGGGAGCCCGCCCGGCCGCCCACAGGACGTTTGATATCTGTTGGTCGGTCGCCGTTCCGGTCAACCCGTAGTGGCGCGAGACCCTGCTGTTCAGGCAGATCTCCGTGGAATTGCCGGTAACGATCGGCGGCAACAGCGGCCCCGGCTCTTCAGCCTTCGCCCTCTTCTCACCGAGATACCCGGTGAGGGCGAATCCCCCCAGCCCGAACGCGGCCGCCTTGCAGAATCCTCTCCTTGCCATCTTGCGGCTGCGGTCTGCCCGGCCTGCACTGTCCTTTCGCATTGAGCACCTCCCCAGAAGTCTTCTGTCCCTCGCAGGTATCGGCGTTCCATGTCGCCAAACACCATCAACCACCATCTTACTGTTTCTCGCAGGTGCTGTAAACGTCTTGGCACCCCAGGTGGCACGGTCAAGCACGGCTTGGCCGTGGACCTCGTCGCTCCAGCACGCGCTCGTAGACCTCGATGAGCACCCGGATAGTCTTCTGCGGGTCCAGGCGTTGCCGGGCCCAGGCGGCGGCGCGCGCGCCGAGCGCGCGGGCGCGCTCGGGGTCGTCCCGCAGCCCCAGCAGTGCGTCGGCGTAGGCCTTCGGCTCACTGCTGTCCACGAGTAGCAGCCGCGGTTCATCGCCCGCCAACTCGCGCAGCGCGGGGATGTCGCTTCCTACGATCGGCAGACCGAACGCCATCGCTTGCAGTACCGCGTTGGGCATGCCCTCCGTCAGCGACGGGAAGAGGAACGCGTCGGCGGCGGACATGGCCGGGCCGAGATCGGTTTGCCAGCCCAGCAACTGGATGTTGCGCGAAGCGGTGCTGAGCCAAACCATCTGCTCGACGGTGGGCCGATAGGACCCGTCGCCGGCCAGCAACAGACGCGACGGCACCACGTTCATGACCTCGGCGCAGCCGATGGCAATGTCGAGCCGCTTGACCGGATCGAAGCGTCCGATCCAAAGGACCACGAACTCATGCTCGGCGATGCCGAGTTGTCGCCGAGCTTCGCTGCGATCAATTCGCCGCGGCATGGCGTCGATCGACGGCGGGATGATATGGATGCGGCGTGCCGGCAGGCAGAACGACTGGGCCACGTGATCGGCCAACGCTCGGCTATTGACGATGTGTCCGCGATCGAGCCGTGCGGTCAACCGTTCGGCCCATAGATGCCACCGGCGCTCGACCTCGATTGTTGCGGTCGAGGTGAGCACCGGAATCCGCCACGCCAGGCCGACCACCCGGGCGGCGACGTTCGCGTGCGTCAGCGTCGCGTGGATCAGATCGGGTCTGACGCGTTGCACGTGTCCGGCCAGCCGCTGCAACGCCGCAAAGTCACGCGCATGCCGGGCATTGCAGACGAACGTGTCAACACCCGCCGACTCCAACTCGCCGCTCACCGGCCCCGCCGGCGCCAGGCATCCCACCCGCACGTCGAGACCCGCGTCACGCAAGCCCCGGGCCAAGCGGGCGATACGCAACGGCGTGCCGCCTAGCTGGAGGTCGGTGACCAGCAGCATGACGCGCACCAACGGTCACTCCACGTTGGGGATGACGGCGCGGACGAAGCCGCCGACAGCCTCCAGCCGACGCCGCGCCTCACCCGGATCGACGCCCAGATAATGCATCACGATCGCGGTCTTGACGTGCCAGTCGCCCGCGTCCAGCAGCTTGGCGGCTTGCTGACGTGAGAGTCCGGTCGCCGACGAGACCGTGCGGACGGCCCGCTCGGTCAGCTTGGCGCAGCCGCGCGCGTTGACGTCCACCATCAGGTTGCCGAACACTTTGCCGAGCCGGACCATCGCCAGAGTGCTGACCATATTGAGCACCATCTTGGTCGCGATGCCGGCCTTGAGCCGCGTGGACCCGCTGATAACCTCCGGCCCGGTCAGGACGCGGATCGAGACGTCGGCGTCATCTGGTACGTCCTCACGCGGCACGCACGCCAGGAAGACCGTGCGGGCACCCCGCGCGCGGGCGCGCCCGATCGCCCCGTGCACGAACGGCGTCGTGCCGCCGGTGGCGATGCCGAAGATCACGTCGTTTGGCCCGGCCGCGAGTTCATCAATGCGGGCGGCACCGGCATCGGGGTCGTCCTCGGCGTGCTCGACGCTGCGCTTGAGCGCTTCGTCCCCGCCGGCAATCACACCCTGGATCAACCGTGGGTCGCTCAGGAAAGTGGGCGGGCACTCGGCCGCATCGATGACGCCCAGCCGCCCGCTCGTCCC
>JAUWXH010000184.1 GCA_030616465.1 Planctomycetota bacterium
GTTCGTCTTCGAGGACATCCTGCGCGTGGACGATCGCGGCATCCAGGCCGTCCTCAAGGAGATCGACAATGATGAGCTGGCCCTGGCCCTGCGGACCGCCAGCGACGAGTTGAAAGACAAGATCTTTTCGAACATGTCCGAGCGTGCCGCCCAGCTCATCAAGGAAGAGATGGAGTTCATGGGGCCCGTCCGCGTCAGCGACGTCGAGGGCGCCCAGCAGAAAATCGTGGACGTCGTCCGCCGGCTCGAGGATGCGGGCGAGATCATCATCGCTGGCAAGGGCAGCGAGAAGGATCTGATCGTCTAGTCGCTGCGGGGCAGGGCGGGTGTCCGGCCCGCCTGTGGAGGCCGAGCCATGGCGGGTGTCATCGGTCGGGAGAACTTCTGTTCCGGCCAGCCTTTTTCGTTCGCCGACCTCGAAGGGCAGGCCCGGGCCGTGCTCGAACGTGCCGATGAGCAGGCGCGCCAGATCGTGCGCCAGGCCCAGGAGCACGGCCGGCAGCTCGCTGAGCAGGCCAGGCAGCAGGCCCACCAGGCCGGCCTCGAGGAGGGCCGCCGGGAAGGTCAGCGGCAGATTCGGACAGAAGCTCGCGAGGCCGTCCTTCAGGAGGAACGCGAGCGCGTGGATCGGCTCGTCCAGATGCTTACGACCGGGCTGGCCGAGTTCGAGCGAAACAAGCGCCGACTGATCGGGGTGGCCGAGGCCGGGCTGATCGAGCTGGCCCTGGCGATCGCCCGGCGCGTCTGCAAGCTGCTGGTGGAGACCTCCCCCGAGGCGGCCCGCGCCAACGCCCGGCACCTGCTCAAGGCGGTCCAGCACGACGGCGACCTCGAGCTGCGCGTCAACCCCGCCGACTACGACACGCTCCGCGACGTGGCCGCGGAGGTCCTGCGGTGCGGCGACGAGCTCAAGCACGTGCAGGTTGCGGCCGATGCGGCCGTGGAGCCCGGGGGTTGCATCCTGAGCACACCTGACGGCCGGATCGACGCGTCAATCGAAACGCAATTACAGCGGATCGCCGAGGCGATCCTCGAAGGCGTGGAGCAGCCCCCGCCCGCAGCGACCACTAATAACTAGAGCCTAATGACTAAAAACTAACACTGTGCCAACACCGCAGCCAGCCAGCCCGACAACTACGCCGCTCGCTCAGTCAGCGCTCGCGCCGCAAGACACCGTCTTCGACCATGTTTCCCGCGAAGTGGCGGGGTTGCTCAGCGAGCGGGTGCGTGGTCGCGTCTCGTCGGTGCAGGGGTTGACGGTGACCGCCGGCGGACTGCCCGTTCCCATCGGTGCCCGCTGTCTGATCGAGACGCGCCACGCCGGAGCGGTGGGGGCCGAGGTGGTCGGCCTGCGCCAAGGACAGGCGGTGCTGTCGGTGTTTCGGGAGGCGACCGGCATCGCACCGGGCGATCCGGTGGAGTGCCGCTCGGGGGCCCCGCGCGTGCCGGTGGGCTTCGACCTGCTGGGGCGGGTGATTGACGGTCAGGGGCGGGTACTGGACGGGCGGCCGCCGCCCGTGCTGAACGTGCGCTACCCGCTCTATCGCGACCCGCCGCTGTCTATGCAGCGCCGACCGATCGACCAGCCGCTGGGCCTGGGCATTCGCGCGCTTGACGGGCTGCTCACCTCGGGCCGCGGTCAGCGGCTTGGAATCTTTGCCGGCACCGGCGTCGGCAAGAGCGTGCTGATGGGCATGATCTGTCGCCACACCCAGGCCGACGTGAGCGTCATCGCGCTGGTCGGCGAGCGGGGGCGCGAGGTGCGCGACTTCATCGACAACCAGCTCGGCCCGGACGGCCTGGCCCGCAGCGTGGCGGTGGTGTGCACCTCGGATCAGGCTCCCACGTTGCGGGTCCGCGGGGCTTTGCACGCCACCGCCATCGCCGAGTACTTCCGCGATCAGGGACAGGACGTGCTGTTCCTGATGGACTCGCTGACGCGGGTGGCGATGGCGCAGCGCCAGCTCGGGCTGGCGGCGGGCGAGCCGCCGACCGCCAAGGGCTACCCCCCCAGCGTGTACGCCTTGCTGCCGCGCCTGCTCGAGCGGGCCGGGCGCACGCAGAGCGGCAGCATCACGGGCATTTACACGGTGCTGGTCGAGGGTGACGACATCGACGAGCCGCTCTCCGACGCCGCCCGCGGGATCCTCGATGGCCACATCTGGCTCTCGCGGGCCCTGGCCAACCACGGGCACTACCCGGCCGTCGACGTGCTCAACAGCGTCAGCCGCGTCACCCCGGACGTGACCGACCAGGCGCAGCAACGGGCGGCGCTGGAGGTTCGGCGGGTGCTGGCGACGTGGGCCGACATCGAGGACCTGGTCAGCATCGGGGCCTACGTCGCGGGTGCAAACCCCGAGTACGACCTGGCCGTGCAGACGCACGAGGCGGTCAATGCCTTCCTCGTGCAGGACCGCACCACCGGCTACACGTTCGAGCGGAGCGTCGCCGATTTGATAGAGGTCGGCAACCTGATCGCGAAGACCCGGCAAAAACTCGGCAGCAATCGGCCGGCCGCCGCCCAGCGGCAACCGGCCTAACCGCCGCCAGGGAGAACCCGACCGGCGTGGCGAAGCGATTTCGATTCAGGCTGGACACGCTGCTGAAGGTGCGGCGACTGCGGGAGCGCGAGGCGAAGCGCAAAGTCGCCGCTAAGCGTGCGGAAATTGCGCGGCTTGACCGGCTCGACCAACAGACGGCGTGGGAAATCTCGAGGAGTCAGGCCGCGTTGCGCGAGAGCCAGCAAGAAGGTCCGTTGGACCTGGAGACGCTGGCACGCGGTCGGGCCTGGATCGGTTATCTGCGCAAGACCACTGTCGAGCGGCAGACCCTACGGGCAGCGTTGGTTAAGGAGCTGGAGCAGCTGCTGTCGGAATGGCGCCAGGCCCGCACGCAGATGCGGATTCTCGAAAAGCTGCGCCAGCGCCGCTGGGATGAATACATCCGCCAGCGCAAGCGGCGTGAGCAGCTCGAGGCCGACGAATTGGCACAACAGTTGCAGGCTCGGGGGCGGGATGGTCGCCCTCCCTGCCTCGGGAAGGTGTCGGCGGCGGTCGGCGAGAGCGTCGCGGCCGGCGCCTGACGGCGAATGAGTTGGCGGGCGAGACGCCTACCCCACCCGGATAGCGCGGGCAAACATGCTGGCCAAGCTTTACAACGGGCTGGTGATCCTGGCGATAGCGACCACGCTCGCGGTCGGCGCTTTCGTGGGCTTGCTGTTCGGCTCGGGTCGGCTGACCGCCGAACGGATCGAGACGATGGCGGCGGTCCTGCGCGGCGAGTATGACGAGGACGCCACCGACGTGACCACCACGCAGCCGGCCGAGCAGGATGAGGCCGCCCGGCCGTCGGGAACGCGTTCGGCCGAGCAGGTCCGCCAGGCGCTCGTTAGTGAGCAGCTTCGCCGGGCCTCGCTCGAGCGGGCGGCTCGCGACGTGGACGCCCGGCAGGAACTGCTCGGCCACGCCATGCAACACCTGCTTTCCCGCCAGGAGAAGTTCGAGCAGGACCAGGCCGCCTGGACCGAGCGAAGGCGCAAAGAGACCGCGGCCCTGCGCGACGTGGGCTTCCAGCAGGAACTGCGCTTGGTGGGCAAGCTCTCGCCGAAGCTGGCCAAGGAGCACGTCATTCGCTCATGGCAAAAGCACAAGGCGGATGCGGTGCGGCTGCTGCGAGGGTTGAATGAGAGCAAGGGCCAGCGCATTCTCGAGCAGTTCAAGACGCCCGAAGAAATCGACATCATGCACCAACTGCTGGAGCAGCTGCGCTTATACGGGACCGATGAACTCGCCGCGGGGTCAGGGACGACCTCAGGTGACGCCCCAGATTAGGTGTTGCCATGCAGGTCAACCTGCTTCCGGCTCTAACGGCCGCCGGGTCGGCCGGTCAGAGCACCGGGCTGGTGCTCTCGCTGCTCAACGGGCTCTCGGGATTCGGCTCCTACAGCTCGGTTGCCGCGCGCTTCACCCTCTCGAGCGTGGGCGACGGGGGGCAAGAGCAGCAGCTCGATCAGCAGCGGCGTGACGCCGAGGAGCGCAAGGCAGAGCTGGCCGCGGCTGCCACTCCCGGACCGGCGGAAGTCACGTTTCAAGCCGAGCGCCGGATGGATCCTTCCAGCCGGGCCTGGAGACGCCAGCAGCTCACTGCCCACGCCCGCGAACAGAAGACGAGTCATGGCGGGCGGGCGTTCCGCCAAGCACTGGCGGACGCCGGGAGTTCCCGCAGCGCCGAAGCCCGGAAACCCTCTAACCTGACGGGCGACGATGCCGCGAAGCCCGACCCGATTGCCCAGGGTAAGGGGAGGAAGGGGCGTTCGGCGAAGGCGGCATCTCCGGCCGAGGGGGAGTCGCCCCGGTCAAACCCGTCGAACTCGACCGGTCGCGCGGGGGCGGCGCGCTCCAGCGAGTTAACGCCGCCGCCGGTTCGCCCCGCCGCGCTTGAGGGGCGGTCGCCGGCCGGCACGGGGGCCGGTCGTTCGGCAACGGCAGCTCGAGCACTCACCGCGAGCACCAGCCTCGGCGACCAGGGCGGGGTGGAGAAGGTCCTGGCGAGTCAGTCTGCCAAGCCGGCGGGCAACGCGCGGCCGGCCGCCACCGTTTCGCCTGCCAACACTGACGCGCGCAGCCCGCTTAAGGCCGTCCGTGTCGCGACGAAGCCTGCCGCAAACGCCGAGCAGGCGGAAACGACCGATCGCCAAGCGAACATCGAGCGAGTTTTGCGCACGATTCACAGTCGGCTGGGCCGTGAGCGCTCGACGGCGATTTTGCTGCTGGACCCCCCGGAGCTCGGCAGCATTCGGCTGCGCATGGACTTACGCAAGGACGCGCTCAGCTTGCGGATGGACACCCAGACGCAGGTGGCACACCGCTTGCTAACACAGGAGTTGAATTCGTTGCGCCAGGGGCTCGAATCGGCGGGCATCCACCTGGAGCGGGTGGAAGTCCGGCCACCGAGCCCACCCCCGGATGGAGCCGGGGCAGACCTGGGGCAACCGGCCGACCCGGACGGGAGCGAGCACAACGAGTCGGCCGAAACGGGTACGGAGCACCCGGATCACAAAGGCACGGAGGCGCGAACCCACGAAGGCACGGAGGCTGCCGCGGAGGCCAGCATGTCCCCAGGCCAGGGAACGGCAGGTGGGCATGGAGTTCCGGCGGCGGAGTCGCTGGTAAACGTCCTAGCGTGAGTCGGCGTGGAACGCTGCTTGCGCGGTCCCGAAACAGTGACGGCCGGACCCTGCCTGCCCTGAGCGCAGCCGAAGGG
>JAUWXH010000014.1 GCA_030616465.1 Planctomycetota bacterium
GTCGCGACAGAGCCCGGCGACTACATTCGGGCTGTCGGGGGATACATGCCCGCGCCTTCGGCTTGGGCATGCCACACTTGGCTTCGGCATACCACACTTGAGCGCTGCCTGTTCTCGGCGGGGTCACGTCCAGCGCGCGGCAGAGTTTCTCGATGTTCGCGAGCGTCGGGCCGAGTCCTTACTCTTCGTTTTTCTTGGCGGGCTTTTTCTCGAGCGGGGGCAGGCGCAGTTCCGTGCCCGGGATCAGCTCATCGGGCGATTCGAGCTTGTCACGGTTCAGCTCGAAAATCTCCAGGTAGCGCGACTCGTCCTTCAGCACGTTCCGCGCGATCGCAATCAGCGTGTCGCCCTCCGCCACCACGTAGGTCGCCCGATCGGCGTCCTGCTTCTCCGTCGCGCGTTTGACCTCGCCGGCCACAACCTGCTCCTTCGGCGGCAGCACGATTACCTGCCCCGCCTGCAAGCTCAACAGGTCCACGTCCGGATTGGCGGCCTGGATCGCGGTCCAATAGCGGTCCTCGCCGTAGTGCTCGCGCGCGATGGCGATGAACGTATCGCCAAGCTGGATCGTGTAGGTCGAGCCCACCGCGGGTCTCTTCAGGCCCTCCAACCGCGAGGCCACATCCTCCTTCGGGGAGGTCGGCAGCCGCTGCGCCTCGTCCGGCACAGGCGGCTCGGTCGCCGGCGCGCTTGTGGCCACCAGGCCGCCGGTCTCTAACGCCGCGAGGGGTTCTTCCGTCCCCGGCCCGGTCACCACCTCCCCAGGTTTCGACAGCTCCGGACCGGGCTGGATGGGCTCGTAGGAGAGCACGGAGGGCTCTTCGGTTCGCCCTGGCGTGGTCGGTTCCTGCCGCGCCAAGGTCGTCTCGCCCGGGACGACTCGTTCGTCGCCGGCCAGCGCAACGTCTTCCCCGGACGTTTGTCCCGGAGGCAGGTCGAAGGGGATCTTGTCGGCCTTCTCGGAGCTGTTCACGGCCCAGATGATGGCCCCGACGAAGACGACCAGCCCGACGGCGATTGCTGCTTTGATCTCGGTACGCATGATTCGCCCTCCCCGCAGGAGTTCCCCGTGTCCGCGGCACGCGACGCAGACCACGGCGTGGTTATTATACCAAATGCGGCGGGCGACAACAGTCGGTAATCAGGCCACCGCCGCTTTCGGGCGTCTGCGCTCTAAACGGAGCATCAGTAGGGGGGCTGCCACGGCGATCGACGAGTACGTCCCGGTGATCACGCCGATCATCATACAGTAATTGAACCCGCGGATGCTGCTCCCGCCGAAGACGTACATCACCGCCAGCACGACGAAGGTGGTGAAGCTGGTGAGCAAGGTCCGCGCGATGCACTGGTTGATGCTCTGGTTGATGACCTCGGGGGTGACCATCCCGAGCCGCCCGCGTGTCTCGCGGATGCGGTCGAAGATGACGATCGTGTCGTTGATCGAGTATCCGATGATGGTCAGGAACGCCGCCACGATGGTCATGTTGATCTTGAAATCGTCGATCAGCAGGGCCTGGCCGATGGGATGTTGCGTGCCGCCCAGCCAGCCGCTGAAGCCGACGAAGGCCAGGGCGATGAGCACGTCGTGGACCAGGGCGCAGACGCCGGCGATGCCGTACATCGCCCGCCCGAAACGCAGCCACAGATACGCGATGATCATCGCCCACGACAACAGCAGAGCCAGCAAGGCGCGCGTCTGCGACTGAGCGGCGATCTGCGGCTTGAACTGCGAGACCTTGCGCAGCGTCTGCTCGGTGTCGAAGGTGGCGGTGGCCAGTTGCAACTCCTTCTGGGCCAGCTCCGTGAACCATCGATCCGGGTCCTCGGTGTAGGGGTAGTACCGGTCGGCCACCACGATCACCACGCTCGAGTAGGTTGCTTCGCCCTCGGCCTGGCCGGCGGGGATCAGGCCAATCACTTCGAACTCCCGCCAGGGCAGGTCCTGGTAATCGGGCTGCAAGCGCATGTTCCGCAGGCGTTTGGTGAGGGCGGGAATCGTCTGCGGCGGATCGAGCTGGTCGAAGCGCAGCGCGGCGCCCTCATAGTAGTCGGTGACGTCGCGCGCGGCTTCAGCGGGCAAATTGGGGACCACCGCTTCCAGGCGCCGGTTCGTGATTGGGTAGGGCCGGTCATCGTTGCCGCGGAACGTATAGGAGATTCTGGGCTGACGCTTGAGGTTTTCGCCCAGGGCCCGCTCCAGCGCGTGCTGCACCAGGCCCTTGTTGGTCTCGGTGGTGGTGACGTTCCAGACCAGGCCCTTTTCGGCCTCACCGCCCGGCTCGATAACCGCTCCGACGCTGGCCCGGCCGATGTTCTGACCCGCGAGGACCCCGTCGTCGGACCAACCGTGAACGAAGTCGCGAAGCTGCTCGGCCGTGACACCCTCTTGGACACGCACGCTGATCTCGTTCGGCCCCCCGTGGGCGTCGACGCCGCCGCGTTGCAGCAGCTTGGCATCCTCCAGCGGCTCGGTCAGCAGGGCGGCGAGCCGGCCGGCACTCACCTCCGGCACCATCACGCGAAAGAGGCCGGGCTCGGTCACCACCGGTTCGACCGTCGCCTGGGCGAGGCGCTCGCCGGTAGCGGAGATCGCCTGCCCGACCAGCTCAAGCTGCTCGGTCAGGTCCACGTCGGTCATGCCGGCTTGCGTCAGTTCCACTTCGGCGTTCACGCCGCCCAGGAATTCGACGTCCAGCACGTCCTTGCGGCTGCGCGTCAGCAGCAGGCTCATGCCGCTTACGACGACGATGAGCGAGATGGGCACGAAGAACTTGCGCTTGGCGTACCAATTGATCTTGGGCACGCCGATCAGTTGCAGCATCTTGATGTCGCTGATCAGGTGGTATTTGACCAGCAAGCTGAAGACGGTGCGCGTAACGAACAGGGCGGTGAACAGGCTCCACACGATGCCCCAGCCGAGCGTGAGGCCGAAGCCCTTGATCTCTTCGCTGCCCACGTAGTAGATAATCACGCAGATGAGCAGGGTGGTGACGTTGGCGTCGATGATCGTGGAGAAGGCCTTGTCGTAGCCGTTCTTGATGACCATCCGCAGCGAGGAGCCGCGGGCCTTCTCCTCGCGCATGCGCTCGAAGATCAGCACGTTGGCATCGACGGTCATGCCGATGGTGAGGATCACGCCGGCGATCCCGGCCAGGGTGAAGCGCGCCCCCAACATGGCCATGGCCGCGAGCACCAGCATTATGTTCATGAGCAGGGCCACGTTGGCGATGGCCCCGTTGACCAGGTAGTAAGCGATCATCAGCACGGCGACGACGATTACGCCCGCCACGCCGGCCATGAAGGCCTTGCGCAGGTTGGTCTCGCCCAGAGACGAGCCGATGGTACGCTCGCTGATGGGGGTATCCTTGAGCCGGGCGGGCAAGGCTCCGGCCTGCATGGTCTGAACCAGGTAGGTGACTTTCTCTCTGCTGAAGTCACCGGTGATCTCGCCGCGCTGGCCGATGCGGCTTCGGATGTTGGGTGCCGAGTAGGCCACGTCGTCCACGAGAATACAGAGCGGTTTGTCGATGTTGTTCCGCGTCAGCTCCTGGAAGATATCGCCGCCGACCACGTCCAGCGTGAAGTCCACGCAGAGGCGTCCGTTCTGGTCGCGGTCGGAGTAGGCCCGCTTGAGCTGCCATCTGCGCGGGTTGCTGGCCAGCAGCCCGTCTTGCTCGCCGAGCTTGGCCAGGACGTACCACTGCCCGCGGTAGGTGTCCGCGACCATGGCGCTGAATGACGTTTTGGGATCCTTGGCTCTTTCCTTCAGTTGAGCCTGAGAATCGAGGTTGAAGAAGGCCAGCGGGTTGTCGATCAGGAACCAACCTTCCGCGTCCCCGGGTCGCGGCGGGCGTTGCCCGTGCTCATGGAGCTCGTCGCGGTATTGGTCGTACTTGGTGATGTTTTCGACGCTGGGCTCGGCGAGGATGCGGAATTCGAGCACGCCGGCCCCTTTCAGCAATCGCCGCAGGTCCGCCGGCCCATCCAGAAAGCCGCGCTTGCCGCGCCAGGCGTCAAACTTCTCTACGACCGTGCTAATCTGGCCCTCCAATTGCGGGTATTGCTTGCGCAAATCCTTGAGAGCGGTGTCGCGAATGGGTGACTTCTGGTCCAGTTCCAGGGTTTCCTGGAAACGGTTCGGGTCGATGTTTGTCTCCAGCACGGCCTCGACGGCATCGCGCCAGAGGTCCTCGGCATCGAGGGCCCGTAGATCCAGCTCCTCCTGTGTAACCACTTCGGCCGGCTCCGTGGTCGGAGCGCTGGCCGGGGCCGACGTCGGCTCGGTTGTTGGTGCTGCCGTCGGCTCCGTCGTCGGTACCGCCGCGGGTTGCGTCGCGGGCGGCCCGGCTTGCTGCGCCTTCAGCGCCACCACGTACTCGTCCCGCCGCTGGGCCGCTTCCTGAAGGAGTCGTTCGCGCTCGGCCGACCCGTCGGCCAATTCCTTCAGCTCCCGCTCCCGGTTCTCTGGGGTCTCGCGCAGAGCCTGCTCGAGCGCGCTGCGGCGAATGTTCGCGCCGGCAAACAGGACCTCGCGCGCGTTGACGTAGTCATCGCGGAACTTCGCGGCGTCCTTGGGCGGCAGCGGCATCGTCACTCCGAGGCGGTTACGCCCGTGCACGCGCCACCGCAAGTCGAACACCCCGTCGGGATCGACGCGCTTCTGGAGCAGGCGCTTCATGTCTTCCGCGAGGTTGGGGTAGCGTTCCCCTTCCTCCTCCTGGATCTCGAAGACCAGCTCGACGCCCCCGGCAATGTCCAGCCCGGGCCGTAGCCTGTCCTCTAGCGGATACAACAACCAGGCCGCCGCCACCAACACCACGCCGATCAACACCAGACGCTGTGTCAGATTCTTCTCCCACATGATCATTCCCTCTCGGGTAAGATTGAGTTTTCTGCAAGAACCACCGGCGAGCGCGCCGCGCTCGGCACGCCGAACCGTCGCGTACACGGGGCCTGCGGCCCCGGGCGGCTACGCGACCGGCGGCCCGGTTGGCAAAATGCTGGTGAGAAAGCTGGCTTGGTGGGCCAGTAAGACCTGGCCGCCGCCCGCCACACTGCCGATCGCCCCCGACGAACGCGGCGGCATTTTCCACGGGAACGGCCGAGCGGCGTCAAGGTCCCAGACTCCGGCGTCGGTTCCCTCATAGTCACGACGTCCGCTCACGGTCGAGCGCACGAACTTGCCGCGCAGCGGTTGTCGAGGCGACGAGGTCAGCGCCCGGGCCGGCCAGCGGGGCGCCACCACGTCCGGGAGCGTGCTGGCCAGGCTGGGCGGCGGGACCTCGCGCGAGTCCGAATCGTCGCCCGACTCGGGCTGCTCGGGGCGGGCCGCGGCGTGCTCGGCTTGGACGGGTACTTCCTCCAGCCAGGGGCAGACCTTCTCTTGGGTCGCCGCCAGCAGCAACACCGCCAACCCGCACGTCAGCCTGACCACACCTTCGGCACGCGTCATGCACATAGCCTCGGCATTGTAGGGTCCCGGCGTCGAGTTGCCAACGCCCACCGCTTGCGTCCAGAGGCTGAGGCGGTCAAACTCTGGCCGCGTCGGAACGGAGAATACCTTGACCCTCAGGAGAGCTGCCATGGCGAGTCCTCTTTGCCACTTCGAGTTCCAGTCAGACGACCCCGAGAAGTGCCAACAGTTCTACGGCAGCGTTCTCGGCTGGGAGTTCGACAGCCAGTCGATGGGCGACTACACGCTGATCAAGACCGGGAGCGAGCCCGGCGGCGGCCTCATGAAACGCCCGCCGCAAGTCCCGGCCCCGTGCCTGACCGTCTACTTCCTGGTGGACGACATCGCGGCCACGCTCAACAAGGCCCAGCAAGCCGGTGGAAAGGTGCTCGTCCCCGAGACGCCGATTCCCAACGTCGGCGCGTTCGCCGTGCTGAGCGATCCGGAAGGGCTCCACTTCGGCATCTTCAAGAGCCAACAAGGCTAACGCCGCCCGGTGCACCGGTAACGACTCGGTCCTCGATCGGGTGGTCCGCATCTTCAGAGGTGGGCGACGCGAGCACTCTGCCGATTCGTGTCCCCCCGGCCAAAACCGTGGGCTGTCCACCCATCGGCACGTTGGCGCCGGGGCGGATTACGGCGTGCAACCCCAGTCGGCGAGCAGGATACCGAGGTCCGATTGGTCGGTGTCGTCGTCGCCGTCAAGGTCGCCGACGCAGTCGGACGTGCAGCCCCAGTCGGTCAGAAGGATGCCCAGGTCGGCCTGGTCAGTGTCGCCGTCGCCGTCAACGTCACCGACGCAGGGTCCGACGATGACACCGGCGTAGTCAGCGAGGAATCCGGCGACCGAGCGCGCGCAGTCCGCCGCGAGCTCGTAGCTGATGTAGGCGGGCGTATCGACCGAGTCGAGCTGCGTATGGTAGTGGGGGTTCGAGCGGCGGTACTGCTCGGCGAGCTGGCAAGCCTGGAAGCCGGCCCACTCGAAGGGGGCATGGTCGCTGCCGTCGCTCGGACCGCTGACAACCACGCTCAGGCCGTTACCGTATTCGTTGATCGCCGCGGCCAGGGCGTTCTTCAGCGGTAACGAGGCAGTGCGCCCGAGGATCTCGGCGCTGTACACACCGTAGTCCCACGCGATCATGTCGGACTGGATCATGCCCCGGATGTCATCGTCGAGATGGTCGTCCACGTAGATCTGGCTACCGATGAGCCCCAATTCCTCCATGTCGAACGCGATGTACTTGATGGTGTATTCGGTTTCATATTGCGAAAGAACCCGGGCGATCTCCAGCAGCCCGGCCACGCCCGACGCGTCATCGTCGGCTCCCGGATTGTCCACCGAGTCATAATGGGCACCGAGGATGTACTGCGCGTCCGCATAGACGGTTCCCACTTGCGTGGCGACGACGTTCCACCCCGGCTGACCCCAGTGCTCAAACTCATCCAACTCGACCTGCAGGCCGAAACCTTGAAAGATCTCCACGATGTTGTCGCGGGCCAGGTTGTGCTCGGCGCCGCTGATGCCCCGGCTGTGGCCGTAGTGCGTGTACAGCTCCTCGTCCAGATAGTACTGGTAGCTCACCACATCGATTTGGTCCGCAATCTGCTGCCCGATGTCGCTGGCGAAAGCGACCGGCCCACCGGCCATCAGCGCTGCCACCAGAAGAAAGCCGACTACGCGCCTCGTCATGACCGCCTCCTAACGCTTGATGTTGGCCTGCCGGATCAGGCCACTACCATCATAGCACATCTTGCCCGCCGATTCACCCCTTTGTTTCGCTCACTCCCGGAACTCACACACAGTTGGCGCTGCTTGCAACGCGATGTCGGGCCTCGCGGCCACCCCGCGTCTACCCTTAGGAGCGTGTGTTGCCCCAGTTGTCCAGGAGGATGGCGAGGTCGTCCTGGTCGGTGTCGTCGTCACCGTCGATGTCGCCGACGCAGTCGGACGGGCAACCCCAGTCGGCCAGGAGAATACCGAGATCCGGCTGACCCACGGCGCCGTCGCAGTCGAGATCGCCGGGGATCGGATCGAGGTCGAAGAAGTACGCCGCGCCGGCGTTGTCGCCGTCGTAGTCGTGGCGCGCGCCGACGAGGGCCGTCCTGCCGTAGACGGCCACGGCGCAACCAAATTCGTCCTGCTCCTCACCATCAGAGGCGAGGAGCTTGGCTTCCTCCACCCAGCGCGAGCTGTCGCGCCGGAAGACGTACGCCGAACCGGAATACGGACCGTTGTCGTCGTCGCGCCAAGCGCCGATCACGGCCAGGTTGGGCGGGTCGCCGGAGAGGGCCAGGGCTAGGCCGAAGGTGTCATCCATTTCGCCGTCGAAGGCCAACAGTTTGGCCTGCTCGATCCAGCCCTGCCCATCGTATTGAAACACGTAGGCCGCGCCGGAGAACCAACCGTTCTCGTCGTCGCCGTGTGCGCCGACCAACACGGTGCTTCCGGAGATGGCCACGGCTGCACCGAAGACCTGGTACGGGGCGGGGTCGGCAGGCGTCAGCTTCGCTTCCTCGATCCACGTTGAGCCGTCCGCGCGGAACACATAGGCCGAACCGGACTCGGCACCGTTGTCATCGTCCCGCCACGCTCCGATCACGACCCACTGCAGCAGGCCACTGGAAACAGTCACGGCCAGACCAAAGCCGTCCCCGGGCCCGCCGTCGAATGGCACGAGCTTCGCTTCTTCGACCCAGGCCGATCCGTCGCGCCGGAAGATGTATGCCGAGCCGGAGCTGGGGCCGTGGTCGTCGTCCAGCCACGCACCCACCACGGCCGTATCGCCTGCGAGCGCGACCGCCCTGCCAAAACGGTCCCGGGGAGAGCCGTCGGACGCCACCAGCTTGGCCTTCTCGATCCAGCGCTGTCCGTCATAGCCGAAGACGTACACCGCACCGGGCTTGGGTGGGTCCGCTTGGGAATGCCCCGGCGCTCCGATCAGCGCGATGTCTCCGGAAAGGGCTACCGACGCACCGAACTCTTCCCACTCGTCCCCGTCAGCGGCCGTCAGCCGGGCTTCCCGAACCCATTCCGGCCCATCGCTGCGGAAGACGTACGCCGCGCCGGACGCCCTCCCGCGCCACGCGTCGTGGGGCACCCCGACGAGCGCCGCCTCACCGGCGATCGCCACGCTCTCGCCGAAGAACGCCAAGCCGTTCGCGTCGCCGGGGTGGACCTTGCCTAATTCACACTGGGCCAACGCGGGCGACTGGGTCAGCCATAGCACCAACACGCCCGTCGCCAAGGCCAAACCGAATGTGCGCCTGTTCATGACATGCTCCTGTACTGCGAAGCCAAATCCCTTCATTCCCATCGGTGGCCTTATGGGTACTGGTTAACCTTTTTTCGCGCAACCGTAGCGTTCACGTGCGCTTCACGCTTGTCGGCCCGCCCACCTACCGACAACAGCGTGGGCATCGGATAGGATGGCGGGCCGGTGGCTCATTGGACGGGCATCGGGGCCAAGACTGCCCGGCCGCAGTGCGCACGACCCCGGCAGCGAGCGGGTTGCGGCGTTATCTATGCAGACTGATGGAGGAAATACGAGTGAATTCTTCCGAAGCAACCGCAGATCAGGCGAGTGCCGCGTCGGGCAGCGAGTCGGGGGCCAGACCCATCGATCAGCGTAATGCCCTGCAGGGGTTCCTCGTTCTGGACGTTATCGCACGGCTGTTCATCTGGTGCACGGCCTTCGTCCTGGCGACTGCGGCTTTCTCCGCCCTGGGAGCGTGGCCCCAGCAGGGCCTGCTCGACGCCAACCTGAAATCAGCCGTGCAGTGGGGCTGGCGCCTGGCACTGTGGATTATCGTGTTTAACGTCATCTACGTTGCCGAGCTGGTCGTGCTGCGGTTGCCGATCCCAACGCCCCGGGAAGGGCGCTACGCGACGAACGTGCGCTGGCCGGACCGGCAGGTGCTGTGGTCCTGCCTGGTGGCCCTGCTCAGCAAAGCGCGTTTGGAGGCCCCGTTTCCGGGCTTTCTCGTGTTCCATCTGGCCAATCTGCCGCCGCTGCGCTGGCTGATGGGGCCCGTTTTCGGGCCGAAGTCGCGCTCCTGTTACGTCACCGACCCGCAGATCATCGACCCGCATCTGGTCAGCGTGGGACGCAACGTCGTGATCGGCTTCAACGCTACCGTGGCCGGCCATTACCAGGAGCGCGACGCGGTCGTGTTCAAACGCACGATCATCGAGGACGACGTGATCGTCGGCGGACACGTGGGGATCGCCGGCGGCGCCCACATCAAGCCCGGAGCGGTGATCGGTGCCGGCTCGGTCGTTCTGCCGAACACCGTCGTCGGGGCCAATGAATTCTGGTGGGGTGTGCCGGCCCGGCGCGTGCGCGACCTGGGGCCGCTCGAACAACCGGCCGTCTAGCGAAAGGGCCACTCCCCGATGACGTCGTCACCCGCGCCCAGCAGCAACGCCGAGCAACCTGGACCCCTGCCCAAACGCCCGCGTTCCGGGCGCCGGACCGCACTGCTGGCGACACTGCTCGTCCTGGCCGGCGTCGCCAACCATGCCCAGTCGCTTCGAGTGGGATTCGCGTACGACGACTACCTCCACCAATACGTCCTGCGTGGTCTGGCCGAAGGCAGCTCGCTGCGGCCCTGGAACCTGTACGACTTCAGCGCTGATCTCCGCCCCGGAGAATGGCCCACCTGGCAGCGGATCTTCTTCTGGTGGACGGATCTGGATTGGAAGGCGCGTTTCTTCCGGCCGGTCAGCAGCCTGAGTATCTGGCTGGATTTCGCGGTCTACGGCGATTGGGCAGCGGGCTACCACGTAACAAGCCTGGTACTGTTCGCGGTGCTGCTCGCGCTGACGCTCAAGCTGTATCGCGACCTCGGCGCGTCGCGGGTCGCCGCCCTGTGGGCCCTGGCTTTCCTGGCCTTGGACGACACCCATAGCCTGGTCGTCGGCTGGATCGCCAACCGCAACACGCTTCTGGCAACCCTCTTCACCGTCGCCACCGTCCTCTGCGTGCACCATCACCGCCGAAGCGGAAACCGCGGCTATCTGCTGCTGGCGGCAGTCAGCTTCCTGCTGGCAATAGGGTCCAAAGAATCGGGCTTCATGGCCCTGCCGCTCGTCGCGCTGTACCTGCTGGCGTTCGGGCGCCCGTCCGCGGGCGAAGCGCTGAGTCACGCCGCCAAACGCCTGTTCCGGTCAGGACCGCTGTGGATCCTCGCCTTGCTGGCCGCAGGCTATGCGTCGTTTTACTTCGCCAGCGGCTACGGCGTCCGATCGCTGGGATATCCGACGCCGTGGGGAACACCCGGCCAGTACCTGACGCAGCTCGCCGTCCTGCTGCCGGTCGGGTTGCTGAGCCTACTGTTCGGCTTCGTCTCGGATATGCTCCTCTTGCAGCCGCACTGGACCGCGCCCGCCGTCGCGCTGGGCGTAGTGCTCCCGGCGGCGGCCGGGGTCGTCTTGCTGCGGGTCGTCGGCTGGACGCGGCTTTCCGCCTTCGCGCTTGGTTGGACCGTTCTGGCCCTACTGCCCCAGGCTGGGGTGAACCTGTCCGATCGCCTGTTGATGAGCGCCGCAGTAGGGACGGCCCTGCTGGCGGGGCTGTTCCTCGAACGCCTCCGGCCGGTGCGCGAACAGTTCGCTGCCCGACGCTACGCCCGCCTCGCGCTGGCAGGCCTGCTGCTGCTGACCGGCCCCATCGCCGGCGTGCCGATGGCGGCGCTGCGGCACGCAGCCCTGACAGACATGGTACGCGCCGACCGGCACGCCATCCTGAACGCCGACATCGACCGCACGATCGCCGCGCCCCGGTCCGTCTTTCTGCTGAACAGCCCCTCGGGCCTGCTCGCGCTCGAGTTCCTGCCCACCTGGAGCGTCACCTATCAGCGCACGGATATCTACTACTATGCGCTGCAAATGGGACGCCGACCGTTGACGTGGCAACGCGTGGACGAGCGAACCATGATCCTGACCAGCAACGCCGGCCCGTTTCTCGATCACATTTACGAGCGACTTCTGCGGACCAGTTGGGAGCCGCCGTCACCAGGCACCGCGTACGAAACGCCGGAGTTCACCGCGACCGTACTGGCCGTCGAGCGCGGTGGCCTCCGCAGCGTCCAATTCAGATTCAACCGGAGTCTCGACGACCCTTCGTATCAGTTCCTCGCTTGGCAGGACGGGCGTCTGGTGCGGATCGCTGCACCGCCGGTCGGCCAGACCATTGAGCTCGCGGCCGTCCCACCGCCCACCCCGTTCACGCCCTAGCGCGATCCGCACGGCGGGTCGTACGGTCCGCTGTATGGACCACCCGCGCTGCGCTTGTGTCGGACCGGCGCATACCCCACCATGTTTCGACGACCGGACGCAGACAATCGGCGAGTGATCAACACGCTCCGCGTAGCGGACACCAGGGTCCGGATGGAGTAAACGATGGAACAACCAATACACCCTGCACAGCGGACCCCCCACGGCCGCTCAGCGCCCGCCGTCGAGCAGGAACCGTTCTTCCTGGAGCAGATCGGCAAGATGAAGCAGCGGCTGGAGGTCGTGCGCGACTTGCCGGGGCTGGAGCGTTTTCACGAGAGCGCCGAGCTGCCGGCCGCGTTCTTTGAGCACCTCAACGCCG
>JAUWXH010000136.1 GCA_030616465.1 Planctomycetota bacterium
TGCAGGATAAGCGGCAACTGGGCGAACTGGTACGGCGGCGGCATTTACTGCGACTTGAGCGACCCGACGATCACGAACTGCATGATCAGCGAGAACCGGGCGGACGACGGCGCCGCTGTTCACTGCTACAGGAGCAACCCCACGATCACCGAGTGCACGATCAGCGGTAACTCGGCCAGCGGGAGTGGCGGCGGCCTTTATTGTGACTACAGTAGCCCGACAATCAGCAATTGCACGATCGGCGGGAACTCGGCCAACGGGGCCGGCGGCGCCGTTGACTGCATCCTTAGCAGCCCGGCGATCACCAATTGTACAATCATCGGAAACTCGGCGTCGTACGGTGGCGCCCTTTACTGCTACGATAGCAGCGCGACGATCACCAACTGCGCCATTGCCGGCAACTCGGCGGCCTGGGCCGGCGGCGCCGTTGTGTGCAGGTACCTCGGCGGTCCGACGATCACCAACTGCACGATCAGCGGAAACTCGGCGCCCTACGCGGGTGGCGCCGTTTACTGTCGCTCGTACAACAGCGCGGTGATCACCAACTGCACGATCAGCGGGAATTGGGCAACCCGTGGCGGCGCCCTTCACTGCAGTTGGTCGAGCAGCCCGACGATCACCAACTGCATGATCGGCGGGAACTCGGCGAACGACGCCGGCGGCATCTACTGCTGTGAGGACAGCTACCCGACGCTCACCAACTCCACGATCACCGGGAACTCCGCCAGCCACGGCGGCGGCCTCTCCTGCTACGACAGCAGCCCGACGGTCAGCAACTGCATCCTCTGGGCCGACACGCCGGATGAGATCTACGTCGCATCCGGTGAGGCGGTGGTGACCTACAGTGATGTTGAGGGCGGCTGGCCCGGCGAGGGCAACATCGACGCCGATCCGCTCTTCGCCGGTCCTGGCAACGATGACTACCACCTCTCGACGGGCTCACCGTGCAACGACGCCGGAGATAACGAGGCTGTTCCGGCCGATGAGTTGGACCTGGATGGTGACGGCGATACGCAGGAACCCGTCCCCTTCGACCTCGACGGCAAGCCACGCTTCATCGATGACCCGAACGCGGACGATACGGGCAACGGCGACCCGCCGATCGTGGACATGGGAGCGTACGAGTTTCAGGTCCCCGGCGACCTGAACGGCGACGGCTGCGTCGATCAGGCCGACCTGGGCATCTTACTGGCCGACTGGGGTTGCACTGGCGGGGACTGCCCGGGCGACGCCGACGGCGACGGCGAGACCGACCACGCGGATTTGGGCATGCTGCTAGGTCATTGGGGCGAGGGGTGCCCGTAGTGCAGCACGAAATCGGCCGGGAATCGACTTGCACGGGAGCGTAGGCGAGGTGCACCATGGCACTGTCCGAGCGCGCGTCGAGGTATCTGGGCGCCATCCTGGCAGCTCTTCCGGTGAAGGCCTTTCGACAAGAGGACGGCGCTCTGGTCATTGACGAGCTTGACGATATTGATGCAGCTGAGTCGTGGGAACACGCCGCGCTCTCGTCGAAGCACCGGGCACTGTGGACGGTAATCGAGACGGCCCACTCACTTCACCTGCTGGCTCAGAAAGAAGTCCTTTCTGCGCAGGAATTCGATTGGTGCCGTTCGGCCGCCGTGGATGTCTTGGCTGGTCGCGTCGTGGTCGATGCCCCGCGGCCGATAGGAGAGCCAAGCCCGCGATCTCCGCTAGGACTGTCGCCTGATGAAATCGACCGGATGCTCAGATTCCATCGCAAGTTCGTATCTCTTAGGATGAGTTTCGTTAATCGCCACCCGATGCTAAACGTGCTCTACGCATTTCTCGTGAAGGAAGTCCAGGGGTTTGATCTACCTCTGAGTCTCGCGCTGCAGGAGTTGGCGACGCCGCAGCTCAATAGCTTCCTTGTCGAAACGGGGCACTCAGCCGTGATCCCAGTGAGTCCGCAGTTGTTGGTTTTTGTGGCGGCCGTTTTCAATGAGAGGAACGCGATCATTGACACGCTTTACAACACTGCACGCCAGTACACGTTCCCGGACGACTGAGTCAGAGACTTGGCCCTGTCCGTTGCCGTCTGCACGCACGCACGGCGGGCGGGAATTTTTCTGCGCGGCGCTCTTGGCGCCCAGGCGATGGATGCACTCATGTTGTGGGGCCGTGCCAAAGACCTGCTCTAGCGTAGCACCCGCGTAGCACCGAAGCACAACGGGCCCGGACGCGATTCTCGCCGGGGCCCTAAGTGTTTGTCGTTCAAGGGCTTGCGAACTGGGGATCCAGGATTCGAACCTGGACTAACTGATCCAGAGTCAGTCGTGCTACCGTTACACCAATCCCCATCAACCGGTGCCCAGTCTACGCCGCCTCCCCGCTGGAATCAACACCAGCACGGCGGCCCCCATAATCCAATCGACGTATTCTGTCGGCGCGAATAGTTGCACCTGTGAGCCTCCCCGGCCGATGCTTCTGGGGGCCGCGGCCGTCGGTCGCGACGGCGGTCCCATATATTTCCGCTTTCGCGGAGCGCTGCCGTGCTGAGAAGGGCTCTCACCGCGCTATCGTCGCCGGGCTTGCTCAACCTGATTGCCCTGGCCGGTCTGGTCGGCTGGGCAATCGCGTTCATCGTTCATCTGCCATCGCTGCGCAGCCTGGTGGACAGGAACGGCGACGCGGTCGGCGGTGACTTCATTGCCTTCTACACGGCCGGCCACCTGATCGGCGAGGGGCAGGGCAGCCGCCTCTACGACCTGCAACTCCAGCAGGTCACCCAGCGGCAGATTCTCGATCGGCCCGACTATGCCGGGCTGAACTCGTATGTGAATCCGCCGGCCCTGGCCGCGCTCTTTGTTCCGCTGGCCCGGCTGGCTTACCTCCCGGCGTACCTGCTGTACACGCTGCTGCTGTTGTGTGCGTTCCTGGCCGCGATGTACCTGCTGCGCCCGCATCTGCCCGCGCTGCACCACTACTGGTTCGTCGTCGTGGCGTTGTCGCTGATGTTTTACCCGATGGTGGTCACGATCACCGGGGGTCAGAACACGCCGATTACCTTGCTGCTAATCGCGGCGGCTTACGTCGCCCTGCGTCGCGGCCGGGTGGTGCTTGCCGGCCTCGCCCTGGGACTGCTGTGCTACAAGCCCCAGATGGCGCTGCTGCTCTGCTTGCTGCTGCTTTCCCGCGGGCAGTTCCGCTGCGTGTTGACCGCGGGTGCCGTCGGCGTCGGGCACTACCTGGTCGGTGCCGCGGTCTGCGGCGTGCGGTGGCCGCTGGAGATGCTGGCCGCGCTGCGGACGTACTGGCCGATCGAGGACCACTTCAACGGGGCCAACTCGATCTCGTTGCTGGGTCTGTGCGATTATGCCTTACCGGCCGCCGCCTTCATGCCGGTCGGTCTCGCCGCCGCCGGGCTGACGCTCGCCGCCGTGTTGTGGACCTGGCGCCGCGCGGACCCGCGCCGGGATTCGTTCGCGCTGTACTGGGGCATGGCGGTGTGCGCCACCTTGGCGGTCAGCCCGCACACACAGTGGTACGACGTGGGCCTGGTGTTGCTGGTTGTGCTGCTCGCGCTCAATTATCTGTTGACGAGCGGGCAACCGATCGGCACCGGTCTGCGAGCCGCCTTGTTGTTGGGCTTCTTTGCGGTCCCCATTTACCCGATTGCAACGTACCTCGGCTGGCAGCCGCTGGCTTTTGTGCCGCTGGTGATGCTGCTGTGGCTGCTGCAACTCACCCGTCGCGAGCGGCAGGTGGCACCTGACTCGGAGGTCGGCCCTGAGCAAAGCCGAAGGGTCCGGCGCCACAGCCTTGTGGCCGGTGCCTGACCGCGTGCCGGCTAACGGGTCGAGCGAACCTCGAACGCATCGCGCAGCCCGTCGCCCACGAAGTTCAAGGCCAGCAACGTTGCCGACAATGCCACGCAGGGAAACGCCACCAGCCACCATTCGAATCTGACTGGGTTCAGCATGCGCACGCCGTCGGCGGCCAGCGAACCCCATGTGGCTTGCGGCGGCTGCACGCCCACGCCCAGGAAGCTCAGGAACGATTCCTGCAGGATCGCCTGCGGCACGGTGAGTGTCGCAAAGACCACGATCGGGCCGATCAGGTTCGGCAGGATGTGCCGTAGCAGGATCCGCCGCGTCGGCAGGCCGAGCGCCCGGGCGGCTTCGACGAATGGTTGCTCACGTAGCGAGAGCACCTGCCCGCGGATCACCCGCGCCATGGTCAGCCAGCTCACGCTGCCGATCGCCAACGCCAGCACGATGAACCGCGACCATTCGCTGCCCACCAACTGCCACCGCTCCAGCCACGCCCCCAACGACACGGTCAGCAGCATGACCAGCAGCATGTACGGCAAGGCGTAGAGGATATCCACGAGGCGCATCATGATCGCGTCCCAGCGCCCGCCCAGATAGCCGGCGACCGCCCCGTACCCGGCCCCGATGACCACGGCCACGCCCGCGGCCAGTAGCCCAAGGCTCAGCGAAATGGCGCCACCGTATAACGTCCGGGCCAGCAGGCTGCGTCCCAGCTCGTCGGTGCCAAGCGGATGAGTAGGGCAGGGCGCCTGCCGAACCGCGCTCAGCTCAGTTTGACGCATGGCGGGAGCCGACCAGCCTAACGTCACAAAGCACGTCGCCAGCATCGCCCCCAACACGCAGAGGCTGACCATTGCCGTTCGATCGCGACGAAACCGTTGCCAGACGCCCGGCCGTCCCACGCTCATGTCGCCTTGGCCCCCACGCGAATCCGCGGATCGAGCAGGCCGTACACCACGTCCACGATCAGGTTGAAGCTCGCCAGGAAGACGCTGTAGACCATCACGGTTGCCAGGATCAGGCTTTGGTCGCGGTTGTTGATGGACTCGACGATGTGCGTGCCCATGCCCGGGACGGTGAAGATCTTCTCGACGACGAACGAGCCGGTGAAGATCGCCGCCGCCGCCGGACCCAGGTAGCTCAGCACCGGCAACAGCGCGTTCGGCAGGGCGTGATCCAGCAGTACCCGCCACTCGGGCAGGCCCTTCGCCCGGGCCGTACGGATGTAATCTTCCGCGTAGGCGTCGAGCATGGCGGAGCGTGTGAGGCGGGCAATGTACGCCGCGTAGGGTAGCGCCAGCGTGATCGCCGGCAGCAGCGCCTGCGTCGGCCGGCCCCAACCGCCGACCGGCACGGCCCGCAGCCATAGCCCGACCGCGATCAGCAACGCTGCGCCGACCACGAACGTGGGCAGCGAGATGCCGATCAGACACAGGCTCACCGAGACGTGGTCCAGCCACCTGCCGCGCTGCGCCGCCGAGATCACCCCCACGCCGATGCCGAGCATCACCGCCAGCGCCAGGGCCAGAACGCCGAGTTGCAGCGAGACCGGCAACGCCGAGCGCATGATCTCGACCACGGTCCAGTCTTCGTACTGGTGTGCCGGCAGATCGCCGTCCCACAGCAGCCGCTTCGGCCAGATCCAAAAGTACCGTTCCCAGGCCGGCACCGGCTGGATCTGACCATCCACCGGCGAGATGCGGTCGTAGTTGTAGGCGATGCGCTTCTGCTGAAGCACCTCCGGCGGCAGCTCCTTCTCACCCGTTTCGAGCCCTTCTCCAGGCGTGGCCGTCACCAGCAGCACCGCGCCGCCGTAGATGGCCAGCAGCAGCAGGGGGAACGTCAGCAGTCTGCGGAGGATGAAGCGGAACATGGTCTACCGGGAAAAGGACCAGCGGCGGCGTCACGCAGTGTAGGCCGGGTCCTCAGACCCGACAATTTACCGGGCCGCGGCAGACAGTCGTTGGCCTGGGCGGCCCGATGCGCGTCTTGCCCGCGGGTCACGGCGGATTGATGTAGGTCTCGTAGATGACGCGCTTGACGTCGTCGGGGATCAGAAACCACAGCGCCGTCGCACACGCCGCCACGAACAGCAAGTAGATAATCAACAGCCAATACGGCCGCCTGCGCCGGACCACGTGTGGGACCCTCTCTAAGCCTGCACCGATACAGCGTGGCACAGGCATCTTGCCCATATTCGCACCGGCGGGCAAACGCGGTTTTTGAACGCGCCCGGCAGGATTTGAACCTGCGACCCCAGGTTTAGGAAACCTGTGCTCTATCCTACTGAGCTACGGGCGCCTCTCCATCACATCTTACCGATCGCAGCCTTGCGGAAAAGAGGT
>JAUWXH010000474.1 GCA_030616465.1 Planctomycetota bacterium
CAGGACGGCGGTCAGGTATTTCCACGACTTCTGCACGCTGGCGACGTAAACGCGCTCGTCGGGGCTGTGGGCGCCTTCGATGCGCGGGCCGAAGGAGACCATGTCCATGCCGGCTATGCGTTCGCCGATGATGCCGCACTCGACGCCGGCGTGAATCGCCGTGGCGTTCGGGGCCTCATCGAAGATCTCCTCATACACGCGGCGGCAGGTGGCCAGGAGGGGCGAATCCACGTTGGGCTGCCAGCCGGGGTACTCATTGCCCCACTCGACCTGCGCGCCGGCAAGCTGGCCGACCGCCGCGATCTGGCGCACCGTCGCGTGCAACTGGTCCTTGGACGAGCTCCGCGACAGGCAGCCGAGCGTCACCTTGAGCTTGCCGTCCGAGCGCTCGCTGGCGATGGTGGCCACGTTGTTCGAGGTTTGGACCAGTCCCGGGATCTCGGGGACCACCGCCAGCACGCCGTGGGCCAGTGCGGCAACAGTGCCGAGCACCCGGCGGGTGTCCGCCGGCGAAAGGATTAGCGGCAAATCGCCAGTCGCCGCCTTCTCCACCTCGATGGCGCAGTTTTCCTCCCCATTCGTGCGAACGGCTTCCGCCTGCACGGTCTGGGCCGCCTTGTGCAGGGCTTTACGCATTTTCGGCGACGCGAGCACAAGCGCGTGCGCTTCGCGCGGGATCACGTTGCGCAGGCTGCCGCCCTTGATCCCCGCTAACTGGAGCCTTGCTCTGCCGGTCCGCCGCAGCGTTTCGACCAACAGGCGGTTGGCGTTAGCGCGATTGAGGTGAATATCTCCGCCGGAGTGCCCGCCGCGCAGGCCCGCGACGCTGAGCTTGCAGATCTCCGCGCCCGCGGGTGGCGAAGCGGCTTTGAATTCCCACCTCAGCGTGACGTCGCAGCCGCCGGCGCAACCGATATAGATCACGTCATCCTCTTCCGCGTCGAGGTTCAGCATGCGCTTGCCGTTGAAGAAGTCGGGCTGGAGGCCTTTGGCCCCATTCATGCCGGCTTCCTCATCAACGGTGAAGAGCAGTTCGAGCGGTCCGTGTTTGACGGTTGGCTCGGACGCGGCCGCGAGGGCCATGGCCAGCCCGATGCCGTTGTCGGCCCCGAGCGTGGTGCCGTCGGCGCGGACGAACTGCTCGCCGGTCTGCTGATCCTGATCGATGACCGCACGGATCGGGTCGCGCGCGAAGTCGTGCTGGGTGGCGCTATTCTTCTCGCAGACCATGTCGAGGTGGCCCTGAATGACGGTGATGGGCGCGTTCTCGCAGCCCGGCGTGGCAGGGACCGCGATGAGCATGTTGCCGGCCGCGTCCTCGCGCACCTGAAAGCCCATGCCCTCCGCCACGCCGCGCACGTGCGCACGAGCCCGCTCCTCCTTCTTCGAACAGCGCGGCACGGCGGCAATACCTGCGAACAGCCGCCACATCGGCATGGGGTCGAGTGTTTCAATACCGGCCGAATCAGCTTGAGTAGCCATCATTATCACCTCGATTCGCGCACCAGGGACCTCTCACCGCCACCGCAGCTCAGGATAGCCGCCGCGGCGGGCATTGCAATCGCGCGGCGTCCCACGCAGGCGCCGCCAACAGCCTGCCCGTACAGGGGTACCACTCGGGCGGTGACTCAAGGCCGGCCCCCGTTAGGCCGGAACGCCCTGGCATGCAAGCGCTAACCAGCTCAACCCATGCCAACGCGTTGTGAGAAGCCACTGGACACCCCGGAGTTGAAGCTGGAGGATTGACGGCTGCGGGGCTTCGTTAGCTGAAAGAAACACGGCTGACGAGTCAGTCGGCAGTGTCGCCGCGTCGATACTCCAGGACCTTTATCTTCATCGCATCGCCGGTGCCCGCGTGCCAGGTGATCCACACGCGGTTGTCGTCGCCGACGACGATGTCGGGCGCTCGGCTGCTCTCGCCCTCTGCCGAGACCAGCACGGGCGCGCTCCAGTCATCCCCGGTGAAACGCGAGAGATAGATTCCCCACGGCTGGTCGATGTCATCGGCGCTCGGTCGTCCGCTCCAAGCCACCCAGAGCACTCCGTCGCGATCGACGGCCGCCCGTGGAGTCTGGTTCAGGACGGTCTGCTCCTGGCGGCTGAGCGTGTAGGGGAGAGTCCAGCAGGCCTTCGCTTGATCGTAATAAGACGCGAGCACTTTCTGGGGTTTTCCGTTAGCGACGTCCCAACCAGAGGATTCCCAGAAGACCCAGCGCTGGCCACGGTCGTCTACAACGATCGCGGGGTAACCACCGTTCTCTTCCTCCTGCCCGTCGCCCGGCAGTCTGGTGACCGAACTCGCCGCGTCGCTCAGGTTCCCGGCGCACACGCCCAGCGTGGCGGGGTAGTGCTGGTTCCAGGCTCCCCACACCTGTCCGGTGGCGTCAAACGTCAGCGATGGGAACCAGGCGTTTACATATCCGGCCATTTCCTGGGCCTGCACGGTCTTGGCGGTTTGGATGGGACCGAGCGTACGGTCCTCGATCAGGCGGTAGCGCAGATAAC
>JAUWXH010000166.1 GCA_030616465.1 Planctomycetota bacterium
AGCAAGCGTGCCATCCCTACGCCCTCTCCGGACGGCCCGCAGCCGCGCTGGGTGTGCGAGTCCAAGATCACCGCGGATCCGGTCTGGTATGGCCAGCCACTCGATTTCGTCTTCGAGATCAGGAACGAGGGGGAGGGGGACTTGCAGATTCAACTCAAGGCCGGGTGAAAGCGCAAGATTCACGGTCCGGTGGACCGTACCATCGCCCCCGGCCAGAGCGAGCAGGTGAAGGTTACCGTCAGCAGCGCGCGGCGCTCGGGACCGTTCACCCGCACCATCACGGCCACGACCAACGATGCGGACCACCGCAGGGTCACGCTCACCTGCGCGGGGACCGTGCTCGTGCCGTTCCAGATAAAGCCGAGCACCATTCGTTTCGGCCAGGTCTCCCGTGACGCCGGCCCCCAGCAGATGACGGTCACGATCACGCGTGGCGACGGCGGCCCCTTGGCCCTGGAGGTGTTACCTCTCAGTGACCCCAACCTGCGCGCGTCTTTGCGCGAAATCGAGCCGGGCGAGCGCTACGAGCTTGACATCGAGGTTACTCCCGGCTGGTCGAAAGGGTTATGGCGAACCAATCTGATGCTCAAGACGGGCATCGCCGAAGTTCCGCAGGAGAAGATCGCGGTCTATGCGTACCTCGTCCCGCGCCTGCGCGCCATGCCGCGTATATTCACCATCCCGCGCAATCTCCCGGCCGAACGCGAATTACGCGCCCGTCTGCTGTGGTCTGACAACCGGCCGAGCCAGGTCCTCGAAGTGACCTCGAGCGACGCCAACACGCCCGTCCGGATCGAGGAGCGCAATAAGCAACAGTACGTGGTGCTGAGTGTTCCGGCCGGGTACCAGCCGCTGGTTCGCCCGCGCCCGGTCGTCACGCTGAAGACGGACGATCCGGAAGTCCCCACGCTGCAAATCCAGGTGCGGCCTGCCCCAGTGCGGCGCACCCCACGGACAGCGGCGCGCGCCACGCGGACCACGTCGCGAGCAGGCGTCCAGTCTGCGCTACGTCGGCCAACCTCGCGGCCGGCTATCCGTCCTGGGATGCGTCGGCCAACCTCGCGGCCGGCCGTGCGCCCCGGGCTACGTCGGCCAACCTCGCAACCGGCCATCCGTCCTGGGCTGCGTCGGCCGACCTCGCAACCGGCCGTCCGGTCCAAGCCGCTCCGGCCAACCTCGCGCCCGGCTGCCCGACCCACGCCGACAAAGCCGGAAGACTAACCCGCACCGCCCAGCGTCCTTCTGAGCGGATTGCCCGGGGTCATTCTGAGCGAAGCGAAGAATCTATCCCGCCTCGCGCGAAACACGCATTGAGTGCCACGGACAAACCCGTTCGTGCGTGTCCCCCGCCTACCGCCCGTCCTGCCGCTCCGGCAACGGCCAGAAGACGTAGTCACCGTCGGGAGGAGGGCGAATCGCATCCATGACCCCTTTCTGCTTTTCACCGAATCGTTCGTTGTGCATGCCGTCGTCGTCGTCGCGGTCGAGCCCAAGGGAGTAGAGCGTAAACGCGCTATCGCTGCGCCGGTAGATGAACGCCTCGCCGGTATACGGATCCACAGTGAATTCCGCGTCCAATTGCGCGAGCGTCTCCGGGAACGCGCCCGTGGCGTCGCGGTATGCGAAGAGAGCGATGGCCGTGCGGTTGCCGCGCCGGATCGCGACCGTCCTGCCCTGCAGCTCAATTGTGCGTGAAAGGGGCGGGACCACGATCGACGCAAGGAACCGTGGCAGGTTGAGTGCCGCGTGTAGTTTCGAGTATCCCCAGCTTTCCTGCTCGCGAATGCGCAGGCAGAGTTCGTTCGCGGGGTCAAGTCGTTCCTCGATGGGCAATCGGATGAGGTCTATGTAAGGCGCGAAGAGATCCTTGAGTTCGCCATAGATCCGCCGCTGAGGTATGAAGAAGCTGTACGCCTGCACGTCCGGGTTCGCCGCGACCATCCAGAGGTATTCTTCGTAATCTGTCTGTATGGCGGGTTCCAGACTGGGTAGCGGCTCGAACAACGCCTCGATCCGCGCTGAATAGGCCGATCGTTCAGCGCTGCTCAGCGCGGGCCAGCCGTAGGGCGTCAAAACGTGATCCTGGCCCCCGGCGGTGAGGCCGAGGCCCAGAAGATAGCCAACGACGTGCTCTTGCTGGCACAGATGGCGGGAAACGGCGCTAGCCACCTCAAGCGAGTCCACAAAGCTGGGGAGATCCTGCAGATCCGCTGCTCGGCGCGCGCGCAACAGCAGAAGGTTGCCGAGACTCCGGACCTCGTCGAAGGGCGCCAGGACCAACACGTCCTCGTCATCGCGCTCCAACATAAACCAGCAATCGGCGATTTGACTGGCCTGACGGACGAGCTCGACAGCCGCCGGGTTCTTTTCGAGCCAACTAACCAGTTTGTCTGTCAGTGGCTCGGTGCTGCGCCCCGTTCGGCGTCTCCAGTCCGCACGGGGCGGCTCACTCAGCGAATCGATGGCGTCGAGGTACAAGCCGGCCGCGTTGGGGCGGATGTAGGCGTGCGCGCGGTCCCGGCGCACGAGTGGATCCTCTATCGGCACGGGGGCCCGAGGCCCGACGCACTGGATGCCCAGCCACAGCACGACCAGGCCGAACACACTCAAGAATAAAAGCGCTAGGATTCGGCGCACTCGCCGCCGCTTGTCCGGCGGGAGCAAGCTAATGAGCAAGCGTCCCAGGATTCTCTGCGGTTGAGGGGGTTCCACGATGGGCCCCTATGCCGGCACCCGGAACATCGCCCGGGCAATTACGTATGGGTATGCTACCGCGTGTGTCGCCAGTTTCGCTATGGCGGCTCGCCTAGCTTCCGGGGGGCGAGTCCCGCTCGCAGCCCGGATGCGGGGCGCTCGCGGTGGGCCGGCCGAAACGCTATCATGCTCGTCTGACGGCGCTTCCGCGTTGTCTGGTATTGGCACGAGAGGGATTACGGACATGAAAAAGATTCGCCTGTACACGCCGGGACCCTGTGCGGTCCCCGAAGAAGTCCTGCTGGAGATGGCGCGCCCCTTCGAGCACCATCGCACCGACTGGTTCAAGGGCTACATGAAGGACTGCCGCGCCAAGCTCAAAGAGGTGCTGCAAACCAAGAACGAGGTGCTGATCATCAGCGCCTCCGGGACGGCGGCGGCCGAAGGGGCCATCATCGGCTGCCACCCGCCCGGGTCCAAGCTACTGACGATCGAGGGCGGCAAGTTCGGCCAACGCTGGGGCGAGATCGCCCAGCAGTTCGGCATCGACGTCATCCGCCACGAGATCGAGTGGGGTACCGCGATCGACCCCCAGGTCATCGCCGACTACATCAAGAAGGACCCGGCGATCACAGCGGTGATGGTCGTGCACAGCGAAACGTCCACCGGCACGCTGTGTGATCTGGAAGCGATCGGCAAGATCACCAACGCCGCCGGCAAGCTGCTGCTGGCCGACTGCATCACCTCGGCCGGCTGCCTGCCGCTCAAGCCGGACGACTGGCACGTGGACGTGGCGATCACCGGGGCGCAGAAGGCGTTGATGATTCCGCCGGGGTTGGGTTTCGTCGCGCTCAGCGACCGGGCCTGGAGCGTGGTCGAGCACAACAAGACCCAGCACGCTTACTACCTGAACCTGGTCAAGGCCCGCAAGAGTGCGGAGAAGAACGACACGCCCTTCACACCGGCCCACCTGCTGATCCGCGGGCTGAGCAAGGCCTTGGGCATCCTGCTCGAAGACGGGATCGAGAACGTGTGGAAGAGTGTCGCGGCGATGGCGGTCGCCACACGCGCCGCCGGCCAGGCGATCGGCCTGCAACTGTTCTCCAAGCGCCCGTCGGACTCGGTGACGGCTTTCAACGCACCCGAGGGCGTCAAGGTCTCGGATATCCGCGGCCAGCTCAAGGAGCGTTATGGCATTCAGTCCGCCGGCGGCCAGGAGCACCTCAAGGGCAAGATCTTCCGCATCGGCCACATGGGCTATGTGGACGACATGGACACCGTGCTGGTGATTGCCGCTCTCGAGCAGGTGCTCTACAAGCTCGGGCACAAGTTCGAGCTGGGCGCCGGCGTCACGGCCGCCCAGAGGGTGCTTGCCGAGCGCCTGTAAGGCAAAGCAAAGGATTCAAGGGGCCGAGGTACCAAGGGGCCAGGGGAGTTGTCGTCCGGCCGGTGCGCGCCGACAGTGCCGCGGCGCGCGGTTAGAAGCGCACTTTGAATACCGGCTTGAACAGCAGCGCGAACGCCATCGAGACCACGAAGAAATACAGGATCCACCAATTGGCCCCGTAAACCCACGAATCGACGCTGCTGTAGAGGATCTCGATGGACTGCACCGGCGAGTCGGCGTCTAGCCGCGGCTCGACCGGGTGCAGAAGCTGCGTGGTCCAGCGTCGCTCCGGGCGTTTGGCGCTGACCCGCTCGAACCCGTTGCCTACGACAAGCTCCTTTTCGACGACGGCTCCGGCCACGTCGAATTGCAGCGTATGCCGTCCCGGCTCGCCGCCGCGGACGCGCCAAACGAGCACCCCGCCGCCGGGTGCCGGCCCGACCACGTCCGTGACGCCCGGGCTGGGCTGGAGCTGGGCCTCCGTCACGTCCGCGTGCTTCGGGCTTAAATGCAGCTTGATCAGTGTTTGCTCATCGGCCCGCAGCGGCCGCCATTGGTAGCGGATCCCCATTTGCGCGATGCCGAGCATGAGCGGCAACGCCATGATCAGAATCGGTACGAGCAGCAACCCCTGCAAGCGCAGCAATGCCTTCAGCAGCCGCCACTGAGAGCGGAACGCCACGCGGATCTCGTCTTTGAAGAGCTTCAGGGCCAGCAGGTTGGCGGTGATGTCGTCTCGTGCCCGGCCGATCGCGGCCTGGTTCGACAGGTAGCGGAAGGCGATCAGCAGCACGACGCCCGTGATCGCCGACAGCAACGTCAGCCCGAGCCAGATCGGCAGCGGCGACAGTACGGCATAGATTCCGTCGCCAATCGCCGTGCAGATCGGGTTCACCAGCGCAAGCACCGGCGAGAGCACGGGGTTGAGCACCGCGTCCAGCGTGCTGAACAGCGTACCGAAGACCGCCTTGATGACGTCCCACAGCCAGTGGCCCACGTTCGCCGCGTTGATGAGCACCCAGTTGACGGCGTCCATACTGCGTCTTCCTGCCGGAAGTTCCCTGCGGAGCGAACAGGTGTGTCCCCCGCCCCTCGGGCCCTACTCCAGGTATCCCAGACCGCGCAGCCGCTCGGCGACCTTCTCGTCGTCGCCGGCCGCCTCCAGTGTGCTCAGTTCCTTCTCAATGATGTGGATCACGAACTCTTCGGGCGACGAATAGCCCGCGATCTCCGAGATCTTTTTGACGCGGTCATACAGGTTCTCGTCGATCTTGATCTTTGGCACGAAGACTACTCCTTCTGCGTTACCTCGGCCGACGGCTGTTATGCAGACTTAAACACGCTTCTGCCGACCATCGTGCGCGGCGGCGTGAGGCTGAACTCCTCGAGAATCGTCGGGGCCAGGTCAATCAGCGCGGGCTGCTCATGCAGGATCGGCTTGTTGCTGAAGACGACGCCGGGGAGCTCGCTGGTCGCCATGCAGTGGTCCGCGCTCCAGGCCGAGTTGTTGTCGCTGAAAATCTCGGCCGTAATCCCGCCAAGGGCCGTATCCCAGGAAGACCGGTACCCGCGCCGATAGCCGATGATCAGATCCGGCGCCCGGCGGACCAGTGGTCCGGCGTATGCCTGGTCTCCGAGGTGCACCGCGGTGACCAGGCAT